>JAJRXE010000349.1 GCA_024276455.1 Calditrichota bacterium | reverse complement strand
CGCTCACCATTTCTTTCAGGGTGTCGATGTACTTGATGGCAATCAGATATTGCGAGGGGTTTCCCTTACTCAGTTTCACAGCTTTGGTAATGACTTCAATGGCTTTAGCTTCGGCTTCCGCCACCTGAATTTTAGCAATTGCTTCTCCTTCGGCTCGTAAAATGCGGGCTTGTTTATCTCCCGTGGCTTTCTGGATCTGGGATTCCCGAATTCCCTCAGCTTCCAAAATTCGGGCGCGTTTCTCACCTTCCGCTTTCAGAATAATTGCCCGCCGGTCCCGCTCGGCCCGCATCTGTTTTTCCATTGCCTCTTTTATGTCCCGAGGCGGATTAATGTCCTGTAACTCCACCCGATTCACTTTCACTCCCCACTTATCGGTAGCTTCATCCAGAATTTTCCGTAATTTCTGGTTAATAGTGTCCCGGGAAGAAAGGGTTTCGTCCAAATCAAGTTCACCAATTACATTACGCAAGGTGGTCTGGGTTAATTTTTCAATCGCGTCCGGTAGATTCACAATTTCGTACACTGCCTTTTTGGGATCGGTAATCTGGAAATAAAGCAAAGCGTTAATCTCAATGACCACATTGTCCCGGGTAATCACCGATTGCCGGGGAAAATCGTACACCGTTTCGCGCAAATCAATGCGATTAATGGACCGGTGCTCCACAATTTGCTCGCCATCCGGCAACACTTTCAAATATTTCCATTCGATCTTGCGCGGTTGCTCAATAAAAGGCCAGATAATGTGAATTCCACTACTTAAGATGCGATGGAATTTCCCAAGGCGCTCCACCACCATAACCTGCGCCTGTTGTACCATTACCAGCCCGGTAAGGGCAAAGATAACGACCGACAACGCGATCGCCAGCAGAATGATTGTCCCTGAACCCATAATTATTCTCCTTCTCTTTTGTGAACGATTGACGATTTTTCCCAAGGTTCAACAATCAATTTGACGCCCTCAATGGCCAGGATTCTCACCGCGGTCTCTCGCGCTATTCGGTCGCCACTTTTCGAAACCGCTTTCCAGTCCTCCCCACCGACCTTCACCCGGCCAGTATTCCTCAGGTTGTCGATCTGTTCAATCACGACGCCTTCCTGCCCGATCAGGGCATCGACGTTGGTCGGTATTTGTTTTTCTTCCGGGAACAAATATTTCAGGTAAATAGGACGGACAATAAAGAAAGACAGCAGGGTCACCAGCGAAAAAACCAGGAACTGCCAGATTAATCCCAGACTAAAGGCCGCCGGGATAGCCGCAAATAAACAGCCAATACCAAAGGTGGCCACCACAAATCCGGGAGTAAATATCTCCAGGATTATTAAAAAAATGCCGAGAATGCCCCAAATTAACCATACTTTCATGGGGAAACCTCCGTTAAAAATGTAGATCTAATTTTTATTAATATAAGAAATGAGAGGGTAATGTCAAAAAAATATCCCGGACAACCGGTATTTTTTTTCCAGCGAGTAAAAAAGGGATTGCCGGGGCGTTTTGGTGCCAAATGATTCATTCGGTTTCGGGCTGAAAAATTAGCCGGTCAATGTTTCGGCTTTTTCTAAAGGAACCAACTGAGAGCGTCAAAAAAATCCGGATTTTTTGATGCCAATACTTTCCTCTTAAAGAGAACTTGTTTTATATTAGTTACCGGTGGGTCGACGACTTTTTAACCTGATTAAATCAAAGGGAATAATCAGGGAGGAGCGATGAACCTCTGGCTACTCAATGCTTTAATCATCGAATCCCTGGCTCTTCTGGGTATGGTGGGGGCTGTAAAAACCCGCCGGACGGTTCTGGCGTTTGCGCTGGGATTCAACAGCATGCTCCCGGTCACCCTGAATTATCTGTTGCACTTTCCCCCTTTCACTACCCGGGACCTGTTATCCCTTTTCATGGTAATTCTTTACCTGTTACATATGAACTGGCTGCTGCTGTTTCAGCAACGACACACAGCCATCTCCAAATTAGATGCGCACCTACCGGCAGCGCAAAAATACCTGCTCCCTTTCCTGCTAACCAATACGGCGGGGTGGGGTTACTGCCTGCCTTTTTATTTTGCCGCCCGGCGCGGCGGTCCCTTAAATGCCCTCGACTGGAGCGCCCTGGTTCTTTACCTGCTGGGCACGGTGCTCCATTTCGGCAGCGATTACCAGAAATACCGATTCAAAATCCGTCCGAATTCCCGGGGGAAGCTGCTTACCAGCGGTTTCTGGCGATTCAGCCGCCATCCCAACTATTTCGGCGATTTCTTGATTTATCTATCTTTTGCTTTACTGGGAGGGCATTTGGGGGGATGGTTGGCGCCGGTGCTTAATCTGTTACAGTACCTGGGAGACGCCATTCCCAAGAACGAACAATGGGCGGCGGAACGCTACGGGGAAGCCTGGCAACGGTACAAGAATCAGACACCCATGTTTTTTCCGTTCTTCAAAAAGTAAAAGGTCTGGAACAACCAGCAGGGGAATTTCCCTTAGAATGTAGCTCCTTTACGGAGTAACAGGCGGTAACTCCCACCGGAGTTGTAGTTTGTGGTACCAATGTCGGGTGAGTTGTACCAGCAGGGGATGTTTTGCCGCATCCAGCCAGAAAGCGATTTTCTTCATGTTGGCCGGATCCATGGCGGTACAGCCGGCAGTGGTTTCTCCCGGCTCGGACCAGTTATGCAGAAAAATGCACGATCCGGCTCCCTTTACCACCGGACGTTTGTTGTGCTCCACCATTACCCCCAACCGGTACCAGATACCGGGATGCCACATCTTTTCCGAGCTGTGCCAATCCACGGTTTTCACCGTGTCCCGCTCCACCATCCGATTGTAATAAACCGAAACTGGGTCATCCACACATTCCAGCCCCTTCTTCAAGAAAATGTAAGGCATTTTCAGGCCAGCCATACTGTCTGGGGGAATTTGTCCAAATACCGCGCTGAGGGTGAACACCCCGGCCGGACTGCGACCGTCGCCCTCTTTTTTCAGTGGTTTTCTATCGGTTTCTTTCGGGTGCAGTCCTCTTCCCCAGGCCAGCCCGTTCCGCCCGATCGCCACCGGAATCGCTTTTCCAACTGATTTCCAGGGAGCGCCTGGCGTTTCCCGCTCAAAACGGTACAACCATCCCTGATTGGCGTTTACCGAATCGGTAAGCACCAGGATGAGCTGGCAACTCTGAGAAAGCAACCCGGAATCTCTAGCCTTTATGGAAACGTTAAAAAATAGAATTAGGAGAACGATGACCACAAAAATCAACCGGTTAAGAATACGATTCATTTGACTCCTGCCTTTGCATTGAACCTATGAACTTTTTCCGACGCAAAACCTACCTCATTCCAACGATTAAAAAAGGTAATCATTCTTCATTTCAAAGCAAGCCCGGAAATAAAAAAGTGCTCAGATCAATCGGGTCAGCAAAAGAAAGCCAAAACCTGGTTCAGAAAGAAAACTTTTCGGGCAAAAAATTTCCCGGGAAGCCCTTCCGTGGACCTCCCGGGAATTGTTCATCAGAAGTTTCGCCCCATAGACCGAAATTTTCAGCGCAGTAGTAACATCTTGGCGGTTTGTTCAAAAAGCTGTCCGTTTTTCCCCTGGACGCTAATTTTGTAAAAATAAACCCCGCTACCCACAGCGCGACCTACTTCATCCCGGCCATCCCATTGCACCTGATGGCGCCCGGGCGCCTGATTCTCCTGAATCAGGGTCCGCACTTTTTGCCCCAGGGCGTTGTAAATCTCAAATCGCACCTGTCCAGAAACCGGCAAATCGTACATAATGGTGGTAGCCGGATTAAAAGGATTGGGGTAATTGCCGTACAATTTCCAGCGGGCTGGCAGGGTGGTTTGGTTTTCGGAAATATCGCTGGCCAGCTGGAATTCCAGAAAATATACTCCATCTTCGCCATCTGCCAGGAAAATGCTGGTATTATCAACCGCCAGGTCACGGGCGGAATAAAAAGAATGGTACCAACCGACTCGTCGGGGTGCGGTAGGATCACTAATATCTACAATCACGATACCATCCACGGAGCAGGTAAAATAAGCAAAATTGTTGGTGACATAAACACTCAGAGCAGAACTGGAAATGGGATAACGACTCACCAGTTGCAAGGAGGTGGGGTCGCTGTAGTCGTAAATAGTCAAGCCGGCTATTCTCTCGGCCACATAAAGGTAACGGTCGCGCACAAAAATCCCCCAGGCCTGGTCGTAGGAAGGCACACAATCTAACTGGAGGGGAGTGGTGGGATCGCTGACGTCGAATACCCGAATTGAATCATAATCGGCCACAAACAACAGCGTGCTGTCGACCGCCACATCGGCAACAAAACCCGGAGTATCATATTCAGACATCACACTCGGCGCCGTAGGATCGCTAATATCCACAATCATAAAACCATCCAGCCGTCGAGTCAGGTATGCATATTGACCAGAAACAGTTACATGAATAGAATTATTTCCCTGATAAAAGTAGGACACAGTTTGAGGTGTGGTTGGATCGCTCACATCAACAATAACAAGTCCCCCAAGGTTAGCCAGATAAGCGTAGTCCCCAGCGACTGTTACATCCTGGCAAAAACCAGCGATATCCAGAGCACCAACTTCCACGGGGTTTTCCGGATCGCTGGCATCCAGAATTTTCAAACCGTCTAAATCATTAGCCAGATAAACAAACTTATTCTGAAAATCAACGCCTTTTGCTTCACCACCGGTTGGCAAAAATGCGACCTCGCTAATGTTCCAAGAAGAATCAAATTCCAATATCCGCAATCCCTTATAATAATCTGCTACCAGAAGAAAATTCCCGTAAAGATTAATCTCTCGAGCCCAACCCGGGGTATAGTACACACTTAGTTCTGACGGTTGTTCCGGATCACCCACTTCGATTATCCGAACTCCCGCATAGTTGTCAGCAACGAAGGCATATTTTCCATCCTGTACAATCACATCAAAAGCGGCATTAGGGGTTTGGAAATACCCGATTTCCTGCGGTGCTGCCGGATTCGCCACGTTCAATATCCGTAACCCTTCTGTACCATCGGCCACATAAGCCAGGGTATCCTGCACAAAAATCCCGTAGGCCTGCCCCCCGGTATCAAATTGCCCTGCTTCCACGGGAGAATTCGGATCACTCACATCAATAATACGTAATCCATCATAAAATACCGCCAGATAGGCGTATGTTCCGGAAACATATACCGCCTTGGCGGCATCGCTGGTTGGGATGGTACTCAGCAACTGCGGTGCTTTCCAATTGGCAATGTTCACAATAAACATTCCATCATTTCCGGCGGCCAGATAAACCAGCGTATCTACCATAAAAATATCTTCAATGGTGCAATCATCTAAAAAAAGTCCGATTTCTTCAGGATTTTCCGGATCACTCACATCCAGAATATGCAAGCCGGATTTCCAGGTCCCGACCAGCGCTAAATCTCCCAATGCGGCAATCGAAGTTACATAGGATGTAAGGGTATACTTCCCCACTTTCTTGGGATTGGCCGGGTCGCCTAAGTCCACGATTTCCAGATAGGCACCGTTCCCGTAATAGGCCAGTTCCTTATCCCTAGCAACCGCAGTACAGGGCCCATTCGCCCAGCGACCTAACAAGGCGACATTGCTGTCCGAATTGGTCTTGTTTAAATGAGCAGTTGTCGATTTTTGCAAAGTAATTTCTGGCATCCAACCATTGTTCTCTGGAAGCGCTACTTCCGCCCCCTCCTGTTGACCAAAGACCGAGAATGTGAAAATTGTAACCAAAAAAACAGCAATACCCTGCAGCACCAATCGTCTCATTCTTTTTCTCCTTTCGCTTTAAATTTCCCACTATGACTCTATTTTCAAACCCACTCCATTATCACTAACCGCTGAAGAAATCCCCCTGAAATTCGCTTCCAAAGAAACTTTCTTTGTCGAACTGATGGCCTTGAATAACGCCCGACATAAAATGAAAGGTTGAACTGCAGCAGAGATTTGGATTTTCTCCCATGGAACCATCTGCAAGTTAAAAAATTCTTTTAATTTTTTTTTCGACTGGATGGGATTAACCTTTAGCTCCGGGACCATTTTTCGTTTCATGCCGGTGCGAGAAACCATCTAATTCACCACAAATAGAACCAACCCTTCAGAACGGTCGATTCTTACTGCTATCCAACACAGAGCACTAGGGAAAAATCGTCTATTGGGAAGGAGCCGATGGACTAAAAACATTTCTGATTGAACATGAATAGGGAAAAAACCAGAATTTCGTTTATTAAAACCAGTTCTTTAGTTGAAGCTGGCTTTCCAGCGAGTCTTCCCAGAATTGGGGTAATTGAGGGAAAAAGTCGATACCGGTTAAACGCTCCACCGAATCGACGGTAACGGCAAACTGGGCAAGAGGAGCGCGGTGTTGTTCGTTACTCAGCACAAAGGCGATGGATTTAATGTCCGGCTCTTTCAGGTCGAGGATCACCTTGTAAAAATAACGCGGCACTGCCACCCGGTTCTCCCCGATAGTCGGTAATCCCTCCTGCAATACCGGTCCGGTAACCACAAAAAGTTGCTTGTTTTCCACCGCCCAATCCCGCACCCGGGTCTCCAACTGTTTCCAGATGCCGCGGTTAAATTGCGGTTTTTGAGGACTCATGTTACTCATGTAAAAGGTTTCGCGAAGGGCTTCTTTCGACCAGCTCATGGCGGCGGCCGGCAGCAGGTGTCCCCGGTCGTACCTGCTGCGTCGGTAATCGCTCGGGGTCGCCGAACCGCTCCCCACTGCCGGATCGGGACGAAACCGATCGTGACGGGGAAAACGCGGCCGCGCCAGGGAATCCGCCACCAGGGTGTACATGACCCAATCCGCCTGCTCATATTTCTCGTTGTAACTCAGGGTAAAGTAACGATGGTGAATCAGGGTATCCCCTGCCGGAACCGACGGGAATCCCGGATCCTCCGGCAAAGGCGGCAGTTTCTCTTTTCGAACCACTTCCTTTTTGCGCTCCTGCGTCCGGGGGAGGTAAAAAAACCGGTAAAGCACCAGGAACAGAACCACGATCAAAGCAATCCAGATCCACCCGTTTTTTCTCATCACTTTCTCCCGAGTAATCAACAAAATGTACTGCCCGTTTTTAGAGCGAATCTTTCCCGGAGGGCCAACCACTTAATTTTCCGCTCTGTTTACGGGGCAAATTTTAAACGAATTGGAGCAAATAAATTCAAATGCGAATGAACCGGACTTTCTCCTCCCGGCCCACCTCCACGGCTAACTGCCCGCAGGCAGCGGTAATATCTTCTCCCCTGTTCTTCCGCAGGGTTACGGTGAACGGGGCATCCAGCAAAACAGAAAAGAATTTTTCCATTCGCTCCGGCGAAGGAGCGCGAAATCCCAGCGGATTCTCGTTACAGGGGATCAGATTCAATTTACAGCGGTAGGGCGCAAGCAGGCGCAACAACGCCCGGGCATCTGCCGGCGAATCGTTGATGCCCTCCAGCAGAATGTACTCAAAGGTCACCCGATTGCGCTTCTTTGCCCGGGTGTAATAGGCCACGCTTTTCATCAGTTCATCCAGGGGGAATTTGCTAGCAATGGGCATCAGCTCTTCCCGCAGCTTCTGGTTTGGTGCATGGAGGGAAATGGCCAGGCCAAAGGGAAGCGCATCGTCGGTAAATTGGTATATTTTGGGCACAATCCCCGAGGTGGAGAAGGTAATCCGTTTGGTCGCAATGGCCACCCCTTCGGGATCACCCAGAATCCGGCTGGCCTGCACGGACCGCTGGTAATTCACAAACGGCTCTCCCATTCCCATGAACACCACGTTGGTAATCCGGTGGGGAGAAAGTTTTTTAATTTGCAGCACCTGCTCCACAATTTCTCCCGCCGTCAGATTGCGCAGCAGTCCCATGGTGCCGGTCGCGCAGAATTTACACCCCAGGGAACACCCCGCCTGCGAAGAGATGCAGATGGTGTTGCGCCGACTTTCGGGAATCAGCACGCTTTCAATATTGCGGCCGTCCGGTAAACGCCAGAGGTACTTCTCGGTCCCATCCGTGGAAACCTGGCGGTACACCAGCTCCAGGGTCTTAATGCGGAAACGCTCCGCCAGAGTCTGGCGCAGGGCCTTGGGGATGTTGGTCATTTCTTCAAAGCGATCCACATTGTGGTGGTGGATCCATTTGTAAACCTGCCGGGCCCGATAGGCCGGTTCCCCAATCGCTTCCATGACGGTTTCCAGCTGGGAAACCGTTTTCCCCAATAGGGAGCTATTTTCCAATTCTTCGGTGGTCATTCTGATCTTTCAAATCTTTAAAATTACGAACACCAAAATTAATCAAAACTTTGCTCGGAATGAAACGAAAATATTTTCCCGCTTCCTTCTACCGGTTATTTTCCCCACAGTTCCCTTTAACTTTTCGTTCATTTCCCGACCAGGGGAACCAAAGCAGCCGATTTTTTCGTTCAATAATTGTGAATTCAAGAATTAGGACGTTTTTAAACGGGGAAAATAAACGAGGGGGACACTCAATGGAGAAACTGACTCACGAAGAAAAAAACAAAGCGCTGTTCATCTCTCTCATTCAGCAATATCAGATGCAAACCTGGATCAGTCTGGGGAAATTGAAAAATCCCGCCACCGACAAATTTGAACGGGATCTGAAAATTGCCAAGCTTCACATTGATTTGCTGGAAATGCTCCAGGAAAAGACCAGAGGGAATCTCTCCGAGGAGGAGGAAAAACTGCTTGATCAGACGCTGATTAATTTGCGGCTCAATTACGTGGACGAGTACGAGAAAGAGAAACGGGCTCAACAGGAAAGCGCGGAAACGCAAACCACCGAGACCGAGACAAGCAAATCCTCCAAATAAAAGCTGCCGGCGTCAACCGAACATTCCCGCTCAGTTTCCCCGCTATTGCTTTTTAACATAGTGGGGAAATTTGTTCAGAGCAATTTGCGGGACATTCCGTTCGTCCATTCCCCCGTTTAAAGCAAATCTGGGTGCCTTTATTAAAATCCATTTTGGATTCTGGCCAATTTTTTTGAGCCCCGGGCAGGTCGTTAATCCGGGACGCGCCCAAATGGCTGCCATGCAACCTGTTAAAAAATCGCACGCTGTTCTTTTTTTATTCTTGCTTCACCCCCAATATGTCTTCATATTTCGATCTTTTGTCTGGTATTCCGGGGTGAGCGGTGTCAGCGCGTCCACCCCGGGCAAATGGAAAAGAGGGATTTCGAATAGTTTATGAATAAACCGACCCAACATCCGTTAGTCTCGTTAATCACCGTTAATTACAACGGTCTTCATTACTTAAAGGATTTGCTTGATTCGCTCTCCCGGCTTCGCTACCAGCCCATTGAAATTATTGTGGTAGACAACGCCTCCAGCGATGGCAGCGTAGAATATGTGAAAGCGCATTACCCGGAAGTAAAAGTTATTGCCAACCAGGAAAACTACATGTTCGCTCGGGGCAACAATGTGGGCATTCGGGAGGCTTCCGGAGAAATTATCTGCTTGATTAATAACGATGTGATTGTCGATCCCGACTTCCTGGGTCCCATTGTGAAAGCCTTCCGCCAATACCCGCAGTTGGCCATTTGCCAGCCCAAAGTGCTGGATATGAACCAGCCGGAAAAGTTCGAATACGCCGGTGGAGCGGGCGGATTTCTGGACCGTT
>JAJRXE010000348.1 GCA_024276455.1 Calditrichota bacterium | reverse complement strand
CGATGCGCTGCAAGACACCCATGATGCGAAGGTGTTCCAGGTGAAAGTAGGGGAAACCGTTCAGAAACAATCCCAGACCGAAAATAATCAGTGTGCGCCGCACAATTTTTTTGTACAGAAAACGTTTGTCGTGCGTGGCGCGATGTTTGGACAGGGAAAGGGTAATGGCGACCCCTACAATGAAGAGGAAAAAGGGAAAAATCAGGTCGGTGGGGGTCCACCCGTGCCATTCGGCATGCAACAAAGGCGGATAAACATGCGCCCAACTACCGGGATTGTTTACCAGAATCATTCCGGCAATGGTGATGCCGCGAAATGCGTCCAGGGAGGTCAGTCGTCCTTTCACATCTGTCCTTTCTCTTTTTTAAGTCCGCTCAACATGTAAAATACACGAAATTCTCAAATTGTATGCTGGTAACGAATTAAAACTCATTGGGACATAAGGGCATGGAGATATAAAGGGTATAGGGGCAAAGGTTACAGATTCATACATCTCAATATCCCGTGTCGAGTTTTCAGTTTTTAATTTCGAATTTTAGCTAAGTCGCTGCGGGCTAACTTTATCCCGATATTCCCTCTTATCCTGTCTGAAATCAATATTTAGCGCCGAACTCCTGACGGTAGCGGCGGGGGCTCATCCGGTGCCGCTCAAAGAAGCGGCGATTGAAATTAGACAGATTGTTAAATCCCACTTCGTAAGCAATTTCTGCCACGGTCATCTCCGTTTCGATGAGCAGCTTGCAGGCCCAGCCAATGCGCAGTTCGTTCACATAATTAATGAATGTTTTCCCGGTGGATTTTTTAAAGAAACGGCTGAAGGCGGTGGTACTCATATTGGCAATGGAGGCCACATCTTTTAAGCGCAGCGGTTTCTTGTAATTTTCGTTAATAAAAGTACAGACCTTGTCGATTCGGCTTTGCTCTTTCGGTTGCAGGGGATGGGTAAACTCGATGCTGGAGAGCGGCTGTTTGTCCTGTTTACCGGCTCTGGCCAGAATACCCAATATGCTTAGCAAGTTGATCAAGCGTTCCAATCCGTCGGATTTTTCCATGGCCAGGATTTTGGGAATGACCTTGCGGCGGGTTTCACCGCGGATTTGTAATCCCCGGGCGGCTTCGTTGAAAAGCTGTTGAACCGCCATTAATTCGGGGACTTCTTTCACGTTGAGTCCGGCGAAATTTTCCCGAAATTGGATTAAAATAGCCTCATGAAACTGTCTTTTACCCAGGACTCCGGGAGGTGAGTACCAGGTGTGAGGCAGATTCGGTCCGATCACGAATAAATCGCCTTCGTTGTAATAAGAAATATTGTCACCAATGAATCGTTTTCCCCGGCTTCCTACCATGAACATGATTTCGTATTCCGGGTGGTAGTGCCAGTTAAATTCCAGAGATTTTAACTGGATTTTTTTAAATTTAAAAGAGGATTGGGGTGGTTTGGACAGTTTAACATTGACCGGTTTCATTTTTAAACCATCCTGCTCTTTAATACGGTACATCCATTATTTAATTCGACCGGATCGGAGTTTGGTTCCCGAAAGTTAGCAGGAACTGGAAGCCACACACATACTATCTTAAACATCTTTGCGCTAAATCTTTTATCTGTTTGTCAATATAGTATAAATTATGGTTAAAATAAATGTAGAAATTAAATTTACTCTTGAGTTTATTTTCTTTACATTAAATCCTGTTCAGGGGAACCTGGCACTAACCGGATAAGGGGTTAACGATTTAGAGCGGACTGCCTGAGAGTGGGGTAAAATATGTTTTATCTTGGAGTAGATGGCGGTGGTACCAAGACGGCTGCGGTCCTGACAGATGAAACCGGCCGGGTGGTCCGGACGGTGAAAAAAGGGCCCGGCAATATTGCGATTATGGATCGGGGGACGCTGGCCCAGCTCATTCGCAATATTGTGACCGAATTGGTGAAAGGGGGCAAGTCTGCGCACATTCGCTGGGCGACCTTCGCCTTTGCCGGAGCGGGGCGCGCCGCGGAAAAAGAAACGGTCGCGGCGCTCATCCAAGGAGCGGGCATTAAAGATTTCTCTGTGATGACCGATGCCGAAATGCTCCATTATTCCGTGTTCGGAGAAGCCCCCGGCATTCTGGTGTCGGCGGGGACCGGCTCTATTTGCCTATTAAGGGATCGGGACGGCCGCTACCACCAAATTGGCGGTTGGGGGTACCTCTTGGGGGATGAAGGCAGCGGATTCTACATCGGGAGCCGGGCAATGCGCAATGCCTTACGAAACCTGGAAGAAGGGAAATCGCCAACCCCTCTCACCCGGGAGCTGCTGGCATTTTATGGAATCGATAGGCCGGAAAAACTCATCTCCATTGCTTACTCGTCAGTCAATCCTTCCCGCCTGATTGCTTCCTGTGCCCGACTGGTGTGCGAGCTGGCCGAAAGTGGCGAAGCGGAAGCCGCCGCAATTGTGGACGATGCGGTGAATGAACTGCTGAAGCTGGTAAAACGGGCCATCACCTTTTACGGCGAAAACGGCAAAAAGCCCTACCAAATTTCCTTGACCGGGGGAATTCTAAAAAACAATCTGTTTGTGAAAAAGAAATTTCAGACCAAAGCGCAACAACTGGGTTTCCGTTTTGAATATCTGGAACCGGAAATGGAGCCGGCCGCCGCGGCGGTGCTATTTTCTGTGCGAAAAAGCGGAAAAGAAGCCCCCGATTCGCTGATTGAGGCTCTGAAAACGGTGAAGTTCTCTTGAAGAAGGAACTCGAAACTGGAAACTTGAAATTGGAAATTTGAAAAATAGAATCCGGTTTTAAATTGCTCTAAATTTTTGTACGTGTTTGGAAATTGGTAATTGGAATTTATTTGGGATTTATTTTTTGTTCACAGAACTCTGTGAGGAATTTGGAATTTTTCGGAGATTAAAATTATGATGAAGGGATTTTCCACGAAGCATCTGATTTTTAAAGTCAGCATATTTTTATTGCTGGTTTTGTTGTTCGGGTGTGCCGGTACCCGTTCCGAGAAGGCGGAAAAATGGGTTGAGGAACAGCTCCGCCACATGAGTCTGGAACAGAAAATCGGGCAAATGATGGTGGTGACCTACCAGCCGCGTTTTTACAACGAGGCCGATCCGGCCTTTCAGGAAATTCTATCGCGGGTGCAGAAGTACCAGGTAGGTGGTATTTCGTTTTATAAGGGGAATCCCTATGCCGTGGCCCGTTACATCGAACGGCTGCAGGAAGCATCGCAAATTCCGCTAATTGTGATGGCCGATATGGAGTGGGGCGTTTCCATGCGGGTAGAAGAGGGGACAGACTTTTTACCCAACATGGCCATTGGAGCGACCCGCTCGGAGCAATATGCCTACGAGGAGGGGAAAATTACCGCCCGGGAAGCCCGCGCCATCGGCATTCATGTGAATTTTGCGCCGGTCATGGATGTGAATAACAATCCGGACAATCTGATTATTAACACCCGCTCTTACGGCGAAGACCCCGCGCTGGTGGCCCGACTGGGAACGGCTTTCATTCGCGGGTTGCAGGAAAACGGTGTGTTTGCCACCGCCAAGCATTACCCGGGACACGGCGATACGGATGTGGATTCTCATCTGGGGCTGCCTACCATCGCTGTTAGTAAAGAGCGTCTGGAGCAGGTGGAGCTGCCACCGTTTCGTGCCGCGGTAAAAGCCGGGGTGAAGATGGTGATG
>JAJRXE010000347.1 GCA_024276455.1 Calditrichota bacterium | reverse complement strand
GCTTCCATGGGAATTTACGTGTTCAACTGGAAAGTGTTGGATGAGTTACTGGAGAATACCGACTACCAGGATTTCGGCAAAGAGGTCATTCCACACGCCATTCAAAATTACAAAGTGTGTGGCTACCTGTTTAACGGTTACTGGGAAGATATTGGTACCATTCGTAGTTTCTTTGAAGCCCATCTGGATTTGACCCGGCCTTTGCCAAAATTTAATTTTTATGACGAAGAAAAACCCATTTACACCCGACCCCGCTTTTTACCCGGGTCGAAAATTCTCGCTTCCGAGGTGGAATATTCTATTCTGAGCGACGGCAGCATTATTAACCGTTCGCGGATTACCAATTCGGTGATTGGGTTGCGGTCGATCATTGGGGAGAACTCGGTGCTGGACCGGGTTGTAATGATGGGAGCGGATTTTTACGAATCTCCAGAACAGAAAGCGGAAAATGCCCGCAAGGGAATACCCGATGTGGGAGTGGGAAAGAACTGCGAAATTCGCAATGTAATCATCGATAAGAATGCCCGCATTGGCAATAACGTCAAACTGATCAACAAAGATGGATTGGAAAGCGCCAATCAGGAGAACTATTACATTCGCGACGGGATTTTGATTATTCCCAAGAATGCGGTGATTCCCGATGGTACGGTGATTTAGCAATCCAATGGGTCGTTTTTTACCACCGAAAATGGAAAAACTGGATCGGAAATTTTTTGCGCGTCCGCCGGAAACCGTAGCGCGGGAGCTTCTGGGGTGTGTGCTGGTGCGTCGTTTAGGTGGCGCAATACTGCGCGGACGAATCGTGGAAACCGAGGCGTATTCTGCTGCTAACGATCCGGCCAGCCATGCGTACCGCGGGCGCACTCCTCGCAACAACATCATGTTTGGTCCTCCCGGATTGGCTTACATCTATTTCATTTACGGAAAAAACTTTTGCCTGAATGTGGTGACCGAACCAGAAGGGAAGGCGGGTGCGGTGTTAATTCGGGCGCTGGAGCCGCTGGAAGGAATTCCCCTAATGCAGCGTTTTCGGGGAACCTCCGTCTTAAAACAGTTGACTTCCGGCCCCGGGAAATTGTGCCAGGCCTTCGGTATTGATCGGGCACTGAACGGGATCGATCTCCTGGGGAACCAATTGTACCTTATAAAGGGACTACCGGTAGATCGGGAAGAGATTGTGGTTACCACCCGGGTGGGAATTTCCACCGGTCAGGATCTCCCCTGGCGATTTTATTTGCGGGGAAGTCCCTATGTCTCCCGCCGTTGAAAGGAAGTTTCTCACTGAGTTTGCAAATCGGTTGGTGCGCCTGCTCGGAGTAGTGGGCATCTTTTGCTGGTTTGAGAAACAGCCCGGACGGTGGGGGGGTGAGTGCGAAAGAGCATAAAAAAAGAGGTTGACTCCTCGAGTCAACCTCTTTTGGCAATGGGGCCAAATTAAATTTTTTAATTTGGGAGGGAGGTTTCTCTAGGGGAGAGCCCCATTGCCGTTATTAAGATAAAATTTTTATCGAAAAAAATCAAGTAAAATTTTAAATCGCTGGCAAAAGAAATGTAAAAATATTGTAAAAACAATTCTTATTGGAGCCGAATAAACGGCCTTGCCATGGCCGGAAAGATGTACTGTATCTCCGCAATTTTCCAGGAATCGTTTTCGTTAATTAACGTTGCCTGCACGATGTCCCCGGCGCGCAATTTCCGGGCCGCGGAATAGTTAAACAGCACCCCGTCCAGGCGGTGTAAAAACTGAATGTCAATCAGATCCAGGTCCTGATTGTTGTCGGCCTTAATCTGGGCGATTTCGAAGATGCCGCTAATTTGTTCCGTCTCGCTGGAATTCCCGGAAAGCAATGCTTCCAGTAAATCGTATTCGGAAAGAAATTGATTGGTCGCTTCAATCACTCGAATCAAATTGGTTTTCAATGCTTCGTAAATTTTTAAAAATTCCCGTTTCAGGTTAATGTTGTAATTCTGGTAAAGGAAGGTAACAAATCTGGCCGTTGCCCGGAAAATGTGGGGAATCTGCTTCGGATCCGAAAGGATGAATTCTTTCACCAAATAGAAACTAAAAAATTCTCGCAGATGATAATCGCTGAGGTCGTAGATATTGTCCAGCTGGGCATGTTCCGCCAGGTATTTTTTCAGAAAAGAAATATCGTACGTCAGGGCGCTCACCTGTTCAACCGGAGAGTAACGTTGATCGGAAAGAAAACGGGTGAAGACCTCGTCCGGTGCTACAATGAACTTTTGCCATTCCTCTTTTGGAGATTCCGGCTCAAAGAAATCGCCGCTTTCCTGCCAGTCGTTTTCGCTTTCCTCCTCCACCTCGTTTTGCAATAACTCCTCGAAATATTCAATGGCTGTGTCGAAAGGCTTGTGCAATAAGGACTGTCCCTCCAAACGCATGAATTCAATGATGGAATCTTCAATAAATTCCGCCAGTTCATGCAAGAACAGGTCATCTTCCGATAATTCGACCTGAAATTCTTCGCTGTAAAATTGGATTAGGGTGTCCAGGATGACGTAGTTCATTAAATCGATGCGCAGGAATTGTTCTTTTTCCACCTCGTTCGATAAAAAGGCCTGAATGAGGGCCAGTTTCCGACTGTGCTTCTCATCCAATTTTACCGTTTTTAGATCGATGACCGAATCCAGATCCCGGGGACAGTTCAAATTGCAGGATCCCAAACAATTTTCTTGCAGGAAAAATTCGAATTCGTCCCCCAGGTTAAAACAAAGGGTGCCGATCTGATCGAAATCCAGATAATATTGAATGAGTCGTTTCTCGTGGGTAAAGAAACGTTTCTCCAGCTGGTTACCCAGGTGATTTATC
>JAJRXE010000346.1 GCA_024276455.1 Calditrichota bacterium | reverse complement strand
GGTTGGGCACGGTGAGCCGTGGTTCCAGGGTGAACACCATGCGTTCTTCCAGCGGTTGCAGGGGCTTGCTAGCGTATTTCTCCCAGGTCGGTCCCAGAATGGCGGTGCCGTCGTGGGAGAAGCGTCCCACCTGGTGGCCGAGGGCGTGAGGAAACTCCGGGTAGCCCTGCGAGGTCACATGTTGACGGGCGGCCTGATCCACCGTCTTGCCCTGCACGCCGGGTCTCATCGCCTGGCGGGCCCGTTCAATGGCGGTAACAATGGTGTCGAATCCCTTTTGCACCTCCAGCGGGGCAGTGGTTTCCCCCGGCTCCAGAATGTAGAAGGTCCGCTGCATGTCGGAACAGTAGCCATTGTAACGAACCCCGAAATCCATGTTCAGCACCTGGCCTGGTTCCACCGGTCGATCTCCCGGAACGTAGTGGGCTTCGTTTTCCACCGGACCGGTAAACACCGCCGGACAGACACTTTCTTCCCAGGCCAGTTCCACGCCCCGTTGTTTCACTTTCTCTTTCATGAAAAGTGCAATATCCCTTTCGGTTACTCCGGGTTTAATGAAAGTGGTAACTTCCCGGAAAATATTCTCCGTAATTTCTACTGCTTTTTTCATGGCTGCCAGTTCGCTGTCGGTTTTGCGCTGGCGCAGGGCGGAGACAATCTTTTCCGCGGAGATGATGCGCTCTTCCATGCCAATTTCCTGCAGGAAGCGGTACAACGTCAGGTACATGCCGTGGGTAATGCCGTCGCAAATCTCGCTGTCCACGGAGTAATTCACCGCGATTTGCGCCGGATTGAGTTCCCGCAGGTAGCTTTGCAGCGGTTCTTTGATGCCTTTCACGAAGCCGATGACGTCGTCGTAAGCACCGGTGTCCGCCACGGTTGCGCGGTCGTATTCCCCCACAATGGCGCGGGTGCGCCCGTCCCTGCTGATGATGAAGGCGGAATGCCAGGTGACGTCCGCGGTAACCAGAAACGGTAAAACAGGATCGCCATTGATCTGACTTTCCCGTACAAAGGTAATCCAGCAGTCCACGTCAAATTCCTTTAAAATGGCCTTTGCCTGATTGATTTTTTCCTGAACCAGCATGATACCTCCTTTTTTGACCACGGATAACACGAATGGACATGAATAATTAAATTAGAAAATTGAAATATTTTTGCATTTCATTTATCCAATATTTTTTCAGTGTTTTCAGTATCTTCTGTGGTTTCCTTTTCATTATCATTAGCTCGTTTGGGTGGTAAAACGCTGCAATTTTTTCATGAATAGCAGCACCAGCAGCACCGAAATCATGAGTAAACCGAAGAGAATGAGAAAATACTGGTGATGGGCAAAGTCGCTGTAGAATTTTCCCAGCAAGCCCGAGCCGTAGCTGCCCAGCGCGGTGGCTACAAACCAGCCACCCATCATCACGCCCTGGAAGCGCGGCGGCGCCACTTTGGAAACGAAAGATTGTCCCATGGGCGAAATCAGCAATTCTGCCAGGGTCACCACCAGATAAGTGGTAATGAGCCACAGGGGGGACATGATGTTGACGTCTCGATCTCCGCCCAGCAGCGAAGCGACCACCATAATGAGCATGGCAACGCCCATGACCAGCATGCCCAGAAAAATTTTCATGGGGGTAGAGGGTTCGCGATCTTTCTGATGTAACCGGGCGAAAAATCCCACCAGTAGCGGCGTAAGCACCAGAATGAAAAAAGGATTGAAGAACTGGTAAGTTTCCGGCCGCAGAATGTTAGAGCGAACGGTGGAACGCTCTGCAAACAGAGTGAGGGCAAAGCCGTTCTGGTAGAAAGCCACCCAGAAGAAAATGACGATGATGAAAAGGGTAATCAGCGTCAGGATGCGTTGCCACTCCTCGCTGCGCGACAGGTTGGCGTGGGCGGGATTAGCCACCGACGTGCTGCTTTGCCGGACATCGAATTCCTGCAGGTATTCTTTCCCTGCCTGTAACACCAGTAAACAGAAGAGCAATCCCGCGGCTGCGGCCCAGAAAGACATGCGGTAGCTGTGGAAAACAATACTGATGCCGGTAGCAGCCAGCGGCGCAATGGCCGCACCCAGATTCACTCCCATGTAGTAAATGTTGAAACCGGCGTCTTTTAATGCTTCATTGCGGTGGTACAAATTGCCTACCAGCACGGACATGTTCACTTTAAAAATGCCTGTACCAAAGGCGATGAGTGCCAATCCCAGGTAAAACGCGTACAGTCTTTCCGGAGCGGACAATGCCAGAGACACGTACCCGAACACCATGATGATTGCCCCGGTGCGGATGGCGTTGATCTGCCCCAGCAGCCGATCGCCAACCCAGCCGCCCAGTAGCGGGAAAAAGTAAACCGCTCCCAGAAACCAGCCGTAGAAATCGCCTTTCCGGGAATCGGGCCAGCCAAATTCCTGATCCATGTAAAGAACCAGTACTGCCATGAGGATGTAAAATCCGAACCGTTCCCACATTTCGGTAAAAAAGATGTAGAGGAGTCCCCGGGGATGATTTTTAAACACTTACAAATCTCCTTCTTTTCCTGTGCCATTGGGTTAAAGAAATTAGGGGATTGGGCATAAGGGCATAAAATTTAAATTCCAAATTCCAATTCCCACATTCCAAATAAGTTCCAAATTTCAATGACCGAAGCGAAAAAGCAAAAACCAGGTTTCCAGTTCCAGTTTCTTAAATCTCGGAAGATTTAATCCCGATTTACAAACAGGATGTTTGTGCATTTATCGGGAAAGTTTCGAATTTCAAATTTCACCCTGCCCAAGCAAATTAAAGGGCTTCCCCAACTGGTTCTCCCCGGCTTTGCGAATGACCAGATTGGCCACAGCCAGGTCCTGCACGGCATTCCCCACCGATTTGAAGAAGGTCAGTTCCTCTGCCGAAGCCCGCCCCTTCTTTTTCCCCAGAATGATTTCGCCCAGCTCTGCGTGAACATCTTCCCAGCCCAGCCGTCCCGCCGCGATG
>JAJRXE010000345.1 GCA_024276455.1 Calditrichota bacterium | reverse complement strand
GCGGGAAAAACCCTTCCTTCAAACTGCTCAGGTATTCTTCTTTGCGCGAAAGGGAATCCGCCAGAAAGAGAATCAGCGACAACCGCGCCACGTCCACGACCTGCAGGTGAATGGGACCGATGGGAATCCAGCGATTTAAAGGAGTAACCAGTACGTACAGCATCAGCAGCACGCTCAGCAAAATAAATCCCCAGGTTTTTCCCTTCAGCAGCCGGTAGGGAAAACGGTAAGCGGCTCCCATCAGTACAATGCCTCCGAAGACCCAGAGCAATTGCCGTTTCAGGTAATAGAGATGATCGCCCCGAAATTTTTCGGCGTAAAACGCGCTGGAGCTGTACACCATGATGATGCCAAAGGCCATCAATCCCAGCACGGTCCAGAAAATCCAGCGATCGAAGTAGGTTTGTTCCTTCACCGGGTTAACTCCTTTACAATTTCTTTAAACACCCGTCCACGGTGTTCGTAATCTTGAAACATGTCGAAGCTGGAGCAGGCGGGGGACAAAATCACCACATCGCCGGGTTGGGCCTGCCGGTAGGCCAGTTCCACCGCCTCGCGCAGCGACTCTGCCCGCAGCAACGGTACGGCACCTTCCCATTCCCGGGCAATCCGCTCGGCCGCCTGGCCAATTAACACGGCGGCTCGCACTTTCTGCTGCAAGAGGAGACGCAAACGGGAAAAGTCGCCTCCCTTATCCTTCCCGCCGGCAATCAAGACCAATTTCTCCCGGAAGCTCCGCAGGGCATACCCCAGCGAATCTACCGTAGTTGCCTTAGAATCGTTAATAAATACCACTCCATTTTTTTCTCCTGCTTTCTCCAGGCGATGCTCAATTCCGGGAAACTCCGCCACGGCCTGCTGAATGGCTTCCACCGGCACCTGCCACAACCGAGCCAGCAGGGCCGCGACCATCATGTTGTAGCGATTGTGAGGCCCCCTCAACTGGTATTTAGACAGAGCGATGGTTTCTTCCCGGCCGTTTATTTGTAAAACGATACTCTCGTCTTTCCAGTAAGCACCTTCTGTATCGTGTGCTTCCAGACTGAAATGCAGTTTTTGGGGCAGCGCGTCGCTTAGCCTCTCCTGCAGCAGCGGATCGTCGGCGTTGTAAATCAACACGTCTTCCGCTCCCATGTTTTTGAGAACATTCAGCTTTGCCCGGGCGTAAGCTTCAAAATCCGGGTAACGATCCAGGTGATTGGCGGTCAGATTCATGATCACCGCCACCCGGGGATGAAAATTCCAGATAGTTTCCAGCTGAAAACTGCTGATTTCCAGAATGGCCACGCCTTCCGGCGTCGTTCGGTTCACCGCTTCTGCGAAGGCGTTGCCAATGTTGCCCGCCACCACCGTGTCCGGAATCGCCCGGCGGAACATTTCGCCCGCCAGGGTGGTGGTGGTGGTTTTTCCGTTGGAACCGGTAATGGCAATCATGGGCGAGCGGCAGAACCAGGAAGCCACCTCGATTTCTCCGGCAATGGTAATGCCCAGATTCCGGGCGTCGCGCAAAATGGGAATTTCCAGCGGCAATCCCGGACTGATGCAAATCAGATCGGATTCCAACACTGCCTGCGAGTGTCCGCCGGTTTCAATTTCCACCTCCGGGCGTCGCCGCAGGGATTCGGGAAGTGCAAGCGCCTCCAACGGTTTCAGGTCGCTCAGCAATACCCGGGCGCCGGCATGAACCAGCAGTTCCGTCAGGGCTATTCCGCTGCGTCCGGCCCCCAACACTGCCACCCGGCGTCCTTTCAGACCTTCCACATTCCGGCGGTTATTTTTTGAAATTCGAAACATTCTCTTTCTTTACCTCACCTTGAAGGTAGCTAAACTTAACAGAGCCAGCAAAATGCCAATAATCCAGAAGCGGGTGACCACCTTGGACTCGTGCCAGCCGAGCAGTTCAAAATGGTGGTGCAATGGCGCCATGCGAAACACCCGTTTTCCGGCGCCGTACTTGCGCCGGGTGTATTTGAAGTAACTGGTCTGAATAATCACCGACAGCGCTTCCGCCACAAACACGCCGCCAATGAGCACCAGCAGGATTTCTTTCTTCACCAGTACCGCCAGGGCGCCCAGGGTGCTCCCCAGCGCCAGGGCACCCGTGTCGCCCATGAACACCTCCGCCGGGTAGGCGTTGTACCAGAGAAAGCCCATGATAGCGCCCACCACCGCCAGACAGTACACCGTCAACTCACCGCTCCCCGGCAGGTAGATGATGTTCAAATAGTCGCTGAACTTAATGTGGCCGCTTACGTAAGCGATGCCAGCAAACGCCAGCATGGCAATGGCCATCAGTCCGGCGGCCAATCCGTCCAACCCGTCGGTCAAATTCACCGCGTTGGACGTCCCGGTAATAACCAGAACGACCACCGGGATGTAGAACCAGCCGAAGTCGATCTCCAGATTTTTGAAAAACGGAACGCTGGTGTTGGAATTGATTCCTTTAATAATGAAATGAGGGTTGTAGTAAATGAGCGCTCCAATGAGAAGTCCCAGCGTAATCTGGCCCAGCAGTTTGTAGCGCCCCACCAGTCCCCGTTTCATCTTTTTGACTACTTTCAGGTAATCGTCCAGAAAACCAACCAATCCCATCCAGAAAGTGGCCATAAAGATGAGCTGAATGTAATAATTGTCCAGTTTTGCCCACCGCAGGGTTCCCAGCGCTACGCCGGAAAGAATGATGATTCCACCCATGGTGGGCGTTCCCGCTTTTTTCAAATGGGTAGCCGGGCCGTCGTCGCGAATTTCTTCCCCGATCTGATGATTTCGCAGCAAGCGAATGATCTTGGGACCAATGAACCAGCTAAAGAACAGCGCGGTAATGGCCGCCAGTGCCGCCCGAAAGGTAATGTAACGGAACAGATTAAAACCGAAATAGACATCTTTCAACTGGTACAGAAAATCAGACAGCATGGGCACCCCCGAGGTTAAGATGTTCCAGCACTTTCTCCATTGCCATCCCTCGCGCTCCTTTCAGGCAAACCACATCGCCGGGTTGCAACAGGGTTTGCAAACGGCGGGCAATTTCCTGATGAGACTCGAACCAGGCCACCCGTCCCTTCCAGCGCGGCAAAGCTTCCAGTTCTTCCAGAATGAGGCGAGAAAACTCCCCGTACAGGAACACGTAATCGACCGCTTTCTCCCGCAGGAATCGGCCAATTTCGCGGTGGATGGTTTCGCTCTGCCCCCCCAATTCCAGCATGTCTCCCAGCACCAGGATTTTGCGACCGTTGCCGTTGACCGGAAAATCCAGTAAAAACTCAATGGCGGCCCGCATTGCTTCCGGGGAAGCGTTGTAGCTGTCGTTAATAAACACAATTCCATCCTGCTGCAACAACTCCATGCGTTTGTCGGGGGGTTGCAGGGTTTTCAGAGCCTGGCGAATTGTCTCCAGCGGCACTTCTAAATCCAGCGCTACCGCGGTCGTCAAAAGAGCATTCAGGAACTGGTGCTTGCCGGGAATCCCCACTCGCAGGGGCTCACTATCGTTCACCGTAAAGGCAATCCGTCCCATCCGATCTGTTTCAACAATCTTCCCGCGAAAATCGGCATCTTTACCGCTTCCTACCCGGCGAATCGTAACATCCTGGCGGTAATAACGCCGCAGGAAATCGTCATCCGTGTTCAAGTAAATGAGCCCACCGGGTTGTACTCCCTCAAAAAGCGCAATTTTCTCCTGGTAGATGGCTTCCCGGGAACCGAAAAATCCGATGTGCCCGCTACCAATGTTGGTAATCAGCGCCCGGTCCGGCTGCACAATGGCGGTTAAGCGGGCGATTTCGCCGGGATGGTTGGTGCCTAATTCCGCCACCACCACCTCGGTCTCTTCTTCAATGCCCAGCAGGGTCAGCGGCACCCCGATCTGATTATTCTGGTTTCCCGCCGTGGCATGGACGTTGAATTTTTTTCCTAAGACCGCCACCAGCATCTCTTTGGTGGTGGTTTTACCGGCCGAACCGGTCAGCGCCAGAACGGGAATCCGGAACTGTCGACGGTACCAGCCGGCGAATTCCTGCAGGAAATCCAGGGTATTTTCGGCAATCACCAGCGGAATATTCTTTTCACGAAATTCTGCTGCCTGGTCTTTTGCCACCACCGCCGCAACGGCACCGGCCTGTCGGGCAGCCCCCACGAAACGGTGCCCGTCGAAGCGTTCACCGCGCAGGGCAATAAACAGCTCGCCCGGCTGAATGGTCCGGGAATCAATGGACATCCCTTTCACCCGAAGCTCACCGTCCGGAAGTTGCCATTCCCGCACCGTTTCGGCGACCGACAAAAATTCATGTAAGACCAGGGGTTTCATACGTTTACTTTATTTTCCTCTTATTTAACCGCACAGAGCGCTAAGAAAGCGCCAAGAACACAAAGTGATTAAAATTCCAAATTACAATTTTCAAATCCCAAATAAATTCCAAAATTAAAATTCCAAACTAAATAAAATCTTAATGTCTTAGCAGTTAACTTTCCCAAACCTTTCTGAAAACTGCGCAATTTTCTGTTCTTCCTGATCAACATTTTCCTCGATTCTCCGCGACCTCGGCGCCTGCCTTGTGTCCTCTGTGGTTAATTTTCTAAGCAAGTCGGAGACTCCCGTTACACGATTTCCCAACCTTTTTCTTTTAAAAATTCCTCAATCACTTCGTGATCGTCGAAGTGGTGGAATTTTCCGGCAATTTCCTGGTAGGTTTCGTGCCCTTTCCCGGCCACCACTACTGCATCGTGCCGTCCCGCCATCTGCAGCGCCGTGCGAATGGCTTCCCGCCGGTCGGGAATTACCGTCACCTTGCTCTGGTCGTAAATCCCTTTTTGAATCTGCTCCAGGATATCCCGCGGATTTTCCGACCGGGGATTATCGTTTGTTAAAATAATCCGGTCGGCAAAATCTTCTGCTGCTTTGCCCATCAGGGGACGTTTTTCGCGGTCGCGATCGCCCCCGGCGCCAAACACCACAATCAAATTCTGCGGCTGGGTCTCCCACACCGCCTTCAAGATGTTGCGCAGCGCGCCGGGAGTGTGGGCGTAGTCCACAAAAATGCGCAGTCCCCGGGCGGTTACGTACTGTTCGCAACGCCCCGGAATGCGCCGCACCGCCCGAATGCCTTCCAGAATGTAATTTTCGTTCAAACCCAGACTAATGGCTGTTGTGACCGCGGCTAAGATATTGTAAATGTTGAAATCTCCCAGCAATCCGGTTTCCACTTCCAATTTGCCCAGCGGCGTCTCCAGCTGCACCACCATGCCGTTCTTCACCGTGCGGTGCGCCAGATGACGCACCGTCGCTTTCGGCGCAGAGAAAGAATAGCCGAACACCTCGCCGCCGGTCGCTTCCGGAATGCGCCGACCATAGGGATCGTCCAGGTTAATTACCGCTTTTTGATTCTCCTCGAAGCGCTCGAAGAGCTTGCGTTTGGACCGGAAGTAATTCTCCATGTTCCCGTGAAAATCCAGATGGTCGTGTCCCAGATTGGTAAACACGCCCGCTAAAAAGGGAATGCCCCGCACCCGGTGCAATTCCAGGGCATGGGACGAGACCTCCATGACCACACTTTTCAAACCGTGCCGCACCATTCGACTAAAGAGACGGTAAAGATCCAGCGACTCGGGAGTGGTGCGGGTGGCCGGTTGCCATTCTTTTCCATCGAAATATTCTACCGTGGTAAGCAGTCCGGGTTTCCACTGCGCTTGCTTTAGAATGGAATGGATTAAATAGGCGGTGGTGGTTTTTCCGTTGGTCCCGGTAATTCCGATGAATTTGAGCTGCCGTTGCGGGAAATTGAAGAACGCCTGACTGATGTCCGCCATTTTCCGGCGAATATCGCTAACCTGCACAATGGTGGCATCCTCCGGCAAGCGGACGTCCTTCTCCACAAAAAAGACCCGGGCGCCACGCTGGTAAGCCTGGGAGACAAACTGGTGCCCATCCGTCTGGAATCCCGGCACGGCAATAAACGCATCGCCTTCCTCAACCCGGCGGGAATCGTATTGCAAATCGCGAATGAAGCGGTCGATGGTGCCCACCACCTGTTCTGCTTCCACCGCTTCCAGAATTTTCTTCAATGCCATCATGACGGTTTACACACCAGTTTTACCGGTTGATGCGCTTTAATCCGCACTCCCGCCCGCGGTACCTGCCGAACCACCACCCCGTACCCTTCCACCGTCGGCGAGAGCCGGTACTGAGCCAGTACCGACAACGCTTCTTTCAAGGACAATCCTTTCAGCCGCGGCATTACTTTTGCCGTCGACTCCTTTTCTTCCTCCAAATATAAACAAACTTTGACCACTTTATCATCTTCCCGAACAATTTTTTGGGAACGCACCCGGTTTCCCTCACCCACTAATTCCATCTCGATGCCCCGATTACGCAGAATCTGCCGCGCCAGTTCCAGAGGGAAGTTCTCCAATTCCGGGAAGTCTTCCGCTACCGTCTCCCCTGTGGTTTCCTCCTCGTCCCGGACAAAATTCTCCAGCGGAACCGATTCCAGGCTAATGAGCCGACGGGCAATGTTTTTAAATATGGGCGCCGCCACCCGGCCTCCGTAATATTCTCCCCGGGGTTCCTTCACCACCACCAGCAACACGTACTGCGGTGCTTCCGCCGGAAAAAATCCCACGAAAGAAGCCACATGACGCCGGTTGTCGTAATCTTTTTTCTCCGGATCGTACACCTGGGCCGTACCGGTTTTTCCGGCAATGGTCAGAGCCGGCAGCGCAGCAAAGCGTCCGGTACCGTGATTCACCACCCCGGTCAGAGTCTGGGTTACCAGCCGGGCGGTTTCCCGGGAAATCACCTGCCGAATCACTTCCGGTTGATTGGCGTACAACGGCTCCCGCTGGCTACCCAACACTTCTTTCAAAACAAACGGTCGCAGCAGTTTCCCTCCGTTCGCCACGGCGGCGTAGGCGTTGATTAATTGTAAAGGGGTGGTCCCCACCTCATACCCGATGCTCAAAAAATAGTGTGAAATCCGGGAGAATCGCTTCAAGGGGTGCAGTTTTCCAGGAGATTCCCCCGGCAAGTCGATGCCAGTAATCATTCCGAATCCAAAATTGCGAGCGTAGCGGTAGAGAACTTCCCGCTGTAAACGATCGGCAATCTTCATGCAACCGATGTTGCTGGAATTTTCAATCACCTTGCGAAAGGTCAGCCAACCATACGGTTTGTGATCCCACACCGTGCGTCCCAACAGGCGATACTTACCATTTTCGCAAAACACAATGTCCCGATCCAGATCCAGATGCAAATTCTCCAGCGCCGCCGTTAACAGTACCAGCTTGAAAGTCGAGCCCGGCTCAAACAGGTCGGAGATTGCCCGATTGCGCATGACCGAAAGCGGGTAACGACGGTAGTGATTAGGATCGAACTGGGGATAGTTGGCCATGGCCAGCACTTCCCCCGTGTGGGGATCCAGCAAAATGGCTTCCGCTTCTTTCGCCCGGTATTTTTCCGCCCCGCTTTTCAGCTCGTCCTCCAGAATGGTTTGAAACTCCATGTCCAGGGTCAGCACCACATCGAACCCATCGATGGGCTCCTCACCCGGCACATCGGGATTGGGCAACTGTTCGCCCCGGGCGTTCCGTAAATACATTTTCCAACCCGGTTTTCCCTGCAGGTACTGGTTGTACTGCAACTCAATCCCGCCCATTGGCTGATTATCCACATTGCAGAAACCAATGACCTGAGCGCCGTTTTCATTAAAGGGGTAGGCCCGGTTGAACCGTCGTTCCAGAATCACTCCCGGATTTTCCCAGCGGCGAATCTGTTCCGCCACCTCCACCGTCACCTGCCATTTAACCTTGGCGAAACGGGGGTTTTTCCGCAACCGTCGCTTAATGGTTTGCTCGGAAACGCCCAGGAGGCGGGACAGTTTGCGAATGGTTTTTTCTTTCTCTTGCAGAACCGTGCCGTCCAGAGCCACGTCGTAATACAACACGTCCTCGGCAATCACCCGCCCGCGCCGATCGAAGATGGTCCCCCGGCGGGCCGGTACTTCCCGCCGACTGTCCACCGCTTTTCGGGCTTTGGCCGCGTAATAAGCATGATCGACCACCTGGAGAATTACCAATTTCGCCATGACGGCCACAAACAGCACGGCCAGAATTATGGTCACCAGACTTAACCGCAGAACAAACTGCCGGTTCTCCCGGTTCCGGGCGCGGGGATTATTTCTGTACCTGGTGGTCTTTTTTCTCATAATACGCCAATTTTTTCGAATCTACTTCCAATTTGGGCACCACTTCGCCCGGGAAAATCATTCCCAGTTTTTGTTGCGCCACTTCTGGCACCCGTTTAATCAATTCATTGCGGCGGGCGCGCAATTCACTGTTCACGCTGTACAACTTGTTGATTTCCAGATTCAACAGGTCGATTTCTCGCAAATAGGTCCGAATGGTCACATCCTTCCATTGGAATAAAATAAAACCGCCGGTTAGCAGCAAAATTCCCAGAAAGACAACCAGGCTCCATAAAAAATGGCCGGCGGTCTGCTGCACTTTAAGCTTCAACTGGTACACGGCGGTCTTTTTTCGGCGTCGAGCAGCCATTTAAATTCCCTCGAATGGTACAATTTTCTCTGCCACCCGCAGGCGGGCGCTGCGTGCCCGGGGGTTCGCTTGTACTTCTTCCGGGGTGGGCACCAGCGGTTGGCGGGTCAATATTTTCACTTCCGAGACTTTGTCGCAGCGGCACTGGGGCCACTCTGGCGGACACACACAAGCGCTGGCTTTGTAGCGGAAAAAATCCTTCACAATGCGGTCTTCCAGCGAGTGGTAGGAAATGACCACCAGCCGCCCTCCCTTTCGCAGGGCCCGGAACGCCTTCTCCAGCGCGCGCCGCAAACGGTTTAACTCATCGTTCACTTCAATGCGAATGGCCTGAAACACTCGCGCCAGGGTTTTAATCTGAAAACGCTGCGGCACCCGGGAACGCACAATCTCGGCCAACTGGACGGTGGTCTCAATCGGGTGAACCTGACGGGCTTCCACGATGGCCCGCGCCAGACGCCGCCAGTGCGGTTCCTCACCGTATTCCCGCAAAATCCGACCCAGCTCCTCTTCGCGGTACTCATTCACCACTTCTTTGGCGGTGAGTCGCTGCGCGGCCTGAAAACGCATATCCAGAGGCCCCTCTTTTAAATAGGAGAATCCCCGCTCCTGTCGATCCACTTGAAACGAAGAGATGCCCAGGTCGAACAACACACCCTCCACCGGATATTTTTCCAGACGGACCAGCACCACATCGAGCTGGTCGTAAAAGATCTGTTGTAAAGCCACATTGGGAAACCGCTGCAGACGCTCCCGGGCAAACGCCAGGGCATCCGCATCGGCATCTATTCCTATCAAAAAACCGTTTTCGTTCAAACGTTTCAGAATTTCTTCCGCGTGCCCTCCCCCACCCACCGTACAATCCAGGTAAATACCTTTCGGAGATTGCAGCAAAAAGTCGGTCACCGGTCGGGACAGAACTGGTTCATGGAAAAATTTCCCTGAGCCCATGGCTTCCCCCTTTTCTCCCCCGGTGATTTAAAAATCCAGGACGTTGGAAATGCCCTGGTACTGCTCCTCATTGGATCTCAAATACTCTTCCAGGGTGCGGGGATTCCAGATTTCGATCTTCTTACCAGTTCCCATGACCACCACCTCCTTGTCCAGTCCAGCATATTCAATCAAATGGGCAGGGATATTAATTCGTCCCTGCTTATCCACTTTCTGATGTGAGGCAAAATAATTCAAACGGCGGGTGAGAATTCGACGCTGCTTTCCATCGGGCACCTTGCGTTCAATTTCGCGCATCTTCCGACGCCATTCGCTCAAGGGAAACATGGCTACATAGCGCTCGGTCCCCTGGGTGAGGATGAAAATATGCTCCCCATTGCCAGCTTTCTCGGCGGTTTCGCGAAATTTGGCCGGCATATTAATCCGCCCTTTCGCGTCCAGAGTATTTGTGTACCTCCCGTAATATTCTTCCATCCTGCACCTAAGTGGATTTCAATTAACTTTAATGGAAAATGCGCTATTTTGCGCCCCTTATAGTATAAAAAAATTTTTCGGAAAAACAAATAATTTCTTTAGAAAAATCTTCAAAATTGATCTGGGTCAAAGCAATTTCCAGCAAGCGGCTGTTACCGGGATTCCTCCCGGTAACAGCCCCTATATCCTGCCTCATCTAAAAATAATTATCCACTTTGCCGCTTTATTCTTGCAGAATCCCTCTCGAAAAATTAAATTTTAACAAAATCAAGCAGGAGTAACGTCATGAGAAAGTGTTTCGGTGGGTTCATTGTATTTACTCTCATTGTTTTCTCCCTCGGCTTGCCCAAGGACTCCTTCCCTGCCGACGACTCCCCCCAGTCGGCGATTCGTTTCCGCTGCCCACTCGAATCCGGTAAAGTCATTACCAATTACGGGAAACGCTACCACAACGTTCTAAAGATGTTTCGCTTCCATTACGGGATGGACATTCAGGCAAAAAAAGGAGCTCCTATTTCGGCCATTGCAGACGGCACGGTGGAATTAGCCGGGATTAACGGCGGTTACGGAAAGAATGTACGGATTAGACATGCCAATGGTTACAGCAGTTTTTACGGGCATCTGGACCAGATTCTGGTTCAGGAAGGGCAAAAGGTCAAAGTGGGAACCCTCATCGGGCGGGTGGGTTCAAGCGGTTTGACCACGATTCCCCATCTTCACCTGGAAATCCGCCACCAGGGCGAAGCGCTGAATTCCCTGGGATTTATTAATTGCGTCCAGACGTTAAGCGCCCGGCATTGAACCGTTTTCAATTTATTTTTCACACAAACATTTTTCCGATTCGCAATGTAACAACCGATCGTGGTTGAAGTTTAATTTTTACAACCTTGTTACACCATCCTTAGCGTTAAAAACTTAAAACAGATTTTACATTCAAAATAGAGAGGAAAAATGCAAATCCAGCTGATTACAACCCATATCATGGCTGCCTTGCTTCCCTTTTTAATCTTTCTGTTTATTAGACGGCTGAAGGGTTACAGGAACTATCGCGCAGTCAAAAAAAGGTTCTGGGAAATTCAACGCTCAACAAACTTAAGGCGGATTAACGTTTCAAAATCAGCCCCGATTTCCGCTCCACCAAATATTATCCTACTGGGTGAGGCTCTTCCTTCCATTCTTCAGGTCATTTCCACCTCCCGGGAAATGGGATTATTCGATTACATTCACGACCAGAAAAAAATAACCATGAAACAAATTGAGCGTTTCTTAAATTTTCCTTCACGAGTGATTCGCACTTTGACGGACGTTCTGTTGGCAGCCGGCATTCTTCGTTTCGATGGTCAATATTTTTCATTACCCCAACAAACTCAAATTTATCTGTTAAAAACAAGTCCATTCGCCGTTCATTTACCGTCTCCGGTATTAAATCGTCGATTAAAGACAATATTAAACGATGACGGAATCTCGCGATTCATTAAGAAATGGAAAAAGGGAAAGGCCATTCGACCAGAATACTGGGCAATCAAACAACATGCTTATTCTTTTCCTCTGGGATTCGCTCTGGCTCAGAAAAAAATTTTGTCCGATTGTTCTCGTGTTCTGGATGTGGCCGGCGGTTCCGGAGCAGTTTGCATTGCCTTAGCGTTCCATTATCCCGAAATGAAATTACAAATCATTGAGCTTCCCGGAAGCATAAAAATCATCGAACGTTTAATCAAACAATACCACGTCGAAGATCAAATTCATTACACTGGCATGAATATGTTTACCCGGGATTGGCCTTCCGGGTTCGATGCGGTGTTGTTTACAAACATTTTACATGACTGGGGCGAAGAGGACTGCCTGTTTTTACTGAAAAAGGCGTTTCAATCTTTAAATCAAGGAGGGAAGGTCTTAATTCAGGAAGCGCTACTAAACGAAAAGTGCCCCGGTCCGCTCTGGACCTCCAGTTGGGCCCTAACAATGATGCTAACGACCCGCGGTCGTCAATTCCGTTTCAAGGAACTAAAATCTCTTTTAGAAAAAACAGGATTCACAGACATTGCATCCCAACCACTGTTGGGGTATTACTCAACCGTCATAGGTTACAAAAAATAAAAGGGACCGAACAACATTTTAGTCGAACAATTTTCTACAAAATCAACATGGCGTCGCCGTAGCTGAAGAAGCGATATTTTTCATCCACCGCCTTCTGGTAAGCCGTTTTCATTAACTCCAGGCTGCTGAAAGCGGAAACCAGCATTAAAAGCGTGGACCCGGGCAAATGGAAATTGGTAATCAGGTGGTCCACGGCCCGGAACTCGTAAGGCGGGTAAATAAATTTGTCCGTCCAACCGCGAGCGGGACGGACAAATCCGCTGCGGTCTACCACCGATTCCAGCACTCGAACCACCGTGGTTCCCACAGCCACCACCGCTTTTTTCTTTTCCCGGGTCTGGTTAATCAGATGGGCAGTCTCTTCGGAAATTTCGTAATATTCGGAATCCATTTGGTGTCGGGAAATGTCTTCCACCTGCACCGGCCGAAAAGTACCCAGCCCCACGTGCAGGGTAACAGTGGCAATTTTCACCCCTTTCTTGCGAATTTTCTCCAGCAGCTCTTCGGTAAAATGCAAACCTGCCGTGGGTGCAGCCACCGCACCGGGTCGCCGCGCAAAAACGGTCTGGTAATATCTTTTGTCCAGTTCATTGGCTTCCCGCTTGATGTAAGGCGGCAGGGGCGTTTGCCCAATCTGATCCAGAATAGCAAACAAGTCATGGTTGCAGTTGAATTCTACAATTCGCCCCCCGGAAAGGGTATTATCCACCACATCACAACTCAACTCTTTCCCGAAGACGATTTTGTTTCCGATGCGCACCTTGCGGGCCGGCTTGACCAGCACTTCCCACACATTGCCCTCCAGGTTGCGCAGCAAAAACACCTCCACCTGGGCTCCGGTTTTATCTTTTTTACCAAACAGGCGGGCGGGAAAAACCTTGGTATCGTTCAGGATCAGGCAATCTCCCGCCTCCAGGTAATTGACCACCTGGCGAAATTTTTTGTGCTTGATTTCACCGGAATGGCGATCCACCACCATCAGGCGACACTGATCCCGATCTTCCAGCGGGTACTGAGCAATCAGTTCCGCAGGAAGTTCGTATTGAAAATCGGACAAATGATATTTTGAATGGCTCATAGGCTTAGAACAGTTTTTGCTGCATCCCCATTTTTTTGGTTGAATAGTTAAAATGCTCGTAGGCCTGCAAGGTGGCAACCCGCCCTCGCGGAGTGCGCTTAATAAATCCTTCCTGAATCAGAAAGGGTTCGTACACCTCTTCGATGGTTTCGCTTTCTTCCCCAACCGCCACAGCAATGGTGTTGAGTCCCACCGGCCCCCCGTTGTATTTTTCAATAATCGTTTTAATGATGCGTTTATCCATTTCGTCCAGACCGCGTTCGTCCACTTCCAGCATCTGCAGACTCTGGTCGGCAATTTCCTTGGTGATTTTCCCGTCGGCTTTTACCTGGGCGAAATCCCGGGTGCGACGCAGCAAGCGATTGGCAATCCGGGGAGTACCTCGCGAGCGGCGGGCAATTTCCAGCGCCCCTTCCGGGGTAATTTCCACATTCAAAATTCGGGCGGAACGCAGTATAATCAGTTTCAACTCTTCCGGTTTGTAATAATCCAGGCGAGCCACAACCCCAAAACGCGCCCGCATGGGGGAGGTTAGCAAACCAGCCCGGGTGGTGGCACCGATCAGGGTAAACGGCGGCAAGGTCAACTGAATACTTCGGGCATTGGGTCCCCGATCGATGACAATATCCAGTTTAAAATCTTCCATGGCGGAATAGAGATATTCTTCTACTACATTGTTCAAACGGTGAATTTCGTCGATAAACAACACATCGCGTTCATTCAAATTGGTCAACAAGCCAGCCAGGTCGCCTGCCCGATCGAGCACCGGGCCGGAGGTGGCTTTAATATCGACCGCAAGCTCGTTGGCAATAATGTGCGCCAGGGTCGTCTTTCCCAATCCCGGCGGACCGTACAGCAGCACATGGTCCAGGGCTTCTCCGCGTTCTTTGGCAGCCTGAATGTAAATCTTCAAATTCTCCAGGACCTTCTGTTGTCCCACGAAATCGTCAAATCCCTTCGGACGCAGGGTTAAATCGAACTCCTGCTCATCACTTAAGGGTCGGGGATTAATTACATCGCGGTCCATGACTAAATTTCCTTTAATGCTAATTTAATAATTTCTTCCAGAGGAAGTTCGCCTTCCGTCCGGGCCAGAACGCTGTTAATGGCCTTGAGCGCTTCATTGTGTTTGTACCCCAGGGTTTCCAGGGCCAGCAGCGCCTCCTCCCGCAGGGTGGACGGCCGCACCGGAGGAAATTGGGGTGGAACCTTTTCTCTGGTCTTCACCAGCTTTTCTTTCAGTTCCAGCACGACCCGCTGGGCGGTTTTTTTCCCCACCCCCGGAATATGGGTCAGCAACTGGTAATCTTCGTTGGCAATTGCCTGCACCAGGTCCGCCGGGCTCAAGCCGGACAGGATGGCAATCGCCAGGCGGGGACCAATTCCGCTTACTGCAATTAGTTTCCGAAAAAGCTCCCGCTCCTCCGCATCGGCAAATCCGTAAAGCTGAAGCGAATCGTCCCGAATAATCAAGTGCGTTATCAAGCGAATCTCGGTACCCGGTTCCCCCAACTGCGCATAGCTGTGTAAGCTAATGTGCAGTCCCAAACCGATTCCGTGGCAGTCCAGCACGCAGAATGTGGGCGTTTTTTGAACTAAAATCCCGCTGATTTGCTCAATCATACATTCAATTTAACTCAAAAATTGGAGAATTGATTGATTTAAGTCCCCCCGCCTGCTTTGAAAAATTTACGACAACTCCTTTTCCCAATCGATTGAACCCGTTTTCCCTCAAAAGCTGCCCTTTTACGTCTTTTTTATCTGTCTAAATTAAAACAGAGTTAAGCAAAATAAAACCAGAAATCAAATAATTTCCGGTGAAGGGTGACTGAATCAGAAACGGTGAGCTGTCATCCGATGGGTCTTGTCCGGGGGCCTCCTTTCCAGACGAGCACTAATTTTCCTCTCCCTCCGAAGACAACATCTGGCGGAAGCGGGTACGATGGAAATGACAGAGCGCCACCGCCAGCGCATCGGCCGCATCATCCGGACGGGGTTTTACTTCCAGATGGAGCAAATTCTTGACCATTGCCTGAACCTGTTCTTTGGAAGCCGCCCCGTTTCCTACAATGGACATTTTAATTTCCCGGGGAGAATATTCAAACACCGGAATGCCGCTTTGAATAGCCGCCAGCATGGCCACCGCCCGGGCATGCCCCATAATTATGGCGGTTTTTTTGTTCTGATGGTAAAATACATCCTCCACCGCACAGGCATCCGGCCGAAACTGGGCAATCACCTCCTGAATCCCTTCGAAAATCTCCAGCAATTTCTCTCCGAAAGTTCGGCGATCCCTGGTTCGAATACCACCGTAGGCAATACCTGTCAATCGATTCTTTTCCGCGTCCACCACACCGTATCCTGTCGTGCTTAAACCAGGATCAATACCCAAAATTCGCACCTTTTTCAACCTTAGTTACTGAAACTTTCCATTACTTTTTCGTCCATGTCGAAATTGGCGAAAACTTTTTGCACATCGTCATTGTCTTCCAGCGCATCCAGCAGTTTCAGCAACTGCTCTGCCTGCTTCCCTTCCACATTGACGGTATTCTGCGGAATCATGGTCATATCCGCATTCTCAATCTGAATGCCCTTCTCCTCCAGCTCCTTGCGAACTTTGTACAGATCTTCGAATTTGGTGTAAATTTCGTAATATTCATCTTCCACCTGAAAATCGTCCGCTCCGGCTTCAATGGCCAGCATCATTAATTCTTCTTCGTCGTAATTGGCTTTGGGAATTCGAATTAGCCCCTTTTTGTCGAACACCCAGCTTACACTGCCGTTTTCGCCCAGATTACCGCCGTATTTACTCAGCAAATGGCGCACTTCCGAGACGGTTCGATTCCGGTTGTCGGTTTGAGCAATGATGTACAGTGCCACCCCACCCGGTCCGTACCCTTCGAAGGTAACCTCTTCGTACACCACGCCAGGGAGCTCTCCGGTTCCTTTTTTAATGGCATTTTCAATATTCTTCTGCGGCATATTGGCCGCCCGGGCGTTCTGTACCGCCGTGCGTAAGCGGGGATTGGATTCAATATCGCCACCGCCCATGCGAGCTGCAATGGTAATTTCTTTAATTAATTTGGTAAAAATCTTACCCTTCTTGGCGTCTTGACGTTCTTTACGAAAACGGATATTTGCCCATTTGGAATGACCAGACATAATTCCTCCGTAAATGTATGTTCAAGAGTTAATTTTCGTTATCGGGAGGTTGGAAATTATTTTCTTCGTTTGCCAATTTGCTTGGCGGATTAGACCAGACTTTGGTCTTCACAATGAAGGCTTTTGGGTAGCCCCGCGATTGCACAATCTGGCGCGCTTGCTGGGCCTCTTCGCGGGTCTGAAAATCGCCCATTCGAACTTTGTAGTAAGGAGAGTCGAACTCAATGTAAAAATGGTAATCTAAATCCGCAAACTGCTCGGAGACAATCTGTTTAAACTTGGTGGCTCCTTCCAGATCTTTGGTGGAAATGAGCTGCACCCTGTACCCGTCCACCAGTTTGTTTTCCTGGCTCACAGCAGTCGTTTCTGGCACGGTCACGCGCTCCATTTCCTGCTCGGCCGTTTGACCGCGCACCACTTTCTCAAACACCAGGTCCTCATCATTCAGGCTTAACGGATCGAACGATTCGTCCATGGTCGAAGCGGACGGAACCCCTTCGCCGGGCGTTTTACTTTTCTGCGTACCGGCACAACCGAATAAAAACGCCGCCATCGTCAGGTACAGGAATATTTTCTTCATTGGCTCTCGCATGGGTTACCTTTAATTATCTTTCGTCTTCCCAAATTAAAATAAAAATGCAGGTATTTCAAGAAGATTCCAGAAAATAATTTTTCGTTTGTGATCTTCCAACAAATGGATAATGGGGAATAATCGAGTCACCCAGACCGACTCCATTAAAAACAAACCGAGAATCACTTCAATGCTGATAATAAAGAGTGCGGAGACATCTGAAGCTCGAATTGAGCTATTACCTAAATAGCTAGAAGCGCCAACCATTTCTTGCATAGGAAGTGCGACCAGCTGAAAGTTCACGTACATGCCCACAATGGCCAG
>JAJRXE010000344.1 GCA_024276455.1 Calditrichota bacterium | reverse complement strand
TGAGCAATCGCGGGTGGCGCGGTTCCTTTCTCACGGGAAATATTTTTCAAAGCCACGATCACTTCAATGGGACGCACCGCCTGAGGACAACGTTCGTAACAATTAAAACAATTGGTGCAGTTCCAGATGACGGAACCCGGACCGGTAAGTTCTTCTTCCATTCCGTAAAGGGCTTTCAGGATAATCGTACGGGGACTAAACGCCGGAAGGTAGCGATGGGCCGGACAATCCGGCACGCAGGCACCGCACTGGTAGCAATAGTTGTGGGAGAAACCGCCTAAAATCCGATTTAAACGCTCCCGAAATTGGTAATTGACGGTTTTCATTTTTCTCGTGACCCTTATTACTTTTAAAAATAGAAAAACATTGGAAAAAAATCAATAATTATTGCCGAATGTTTTAAAAAAATAACCGTCCGGGTAAAAGACGACCCTTACTCCGGAACCCATTTTTGTCTCTCAGTTAAAGAATTGCATCTTCCCAACCGATAAAAAATAATGACAGAATCCAGAAAGGCTCTGGAATTGAAATAAATAAACCATCGGAAGGATGACGATCAGCCCGTCACCTTTCTTTTTACAAATGGCTCAAAGTTTATGATGCAATTGCCGTATTGTTCGTTTTTTGATTCGATTCATTTAGGGAAGATTTGCCGAACTTCCTGTTTTCCTCCCTGAGCTATTCCAACATCGCGCTGCCTAAAATCCCGACCTCAACGGAAAGGAAATATTTTACCAACTAAAAAAGAGGACTTAACAATGAAACGGATTTTTCTACTTTTCTTTGTGATTTTTTTTATTTTCCAGACCCACCTGCCGGCTCAGGTTTCCTGGTTGAACTTCTCCTACACCAACGAAGTGAAAGCCATTGAATACGACGGCGAGTTCTGGTGGATTGGCACCGAAGGCGGGTTGGTAAAGTTTCAGGAAACCACCGGCGTCATCCGGATTTACAACCGGGGCAACTCGAACATTCCCAGCAATCACATTCAGAAACTCACCCTTGACGAAAACGGGAAGCTTTACCTGGCCACCGACTACGGATTGAGTGTTTTCGACGGCACCCATTTCACCAACTACGACACGACTAATTCCGAGATTCTGAGCAATCACATCCGACTCCTCGATTATGAAATCGGCCAGGGGGTCTGGGTGGTCACCGATTCCGCCCTCACTTTTTTCGATGGCACCAACTGGACCCACTACCGTACCGATGACGAAGGCAATTCTTTAAGCGAAACGGCGGCCATTTACGCCTACCCCTACGCCGGAATTTTGTTTGCGGTAAACAATCAGGTCAAATTTCTCAACCATGCCAACCAATTTTCGAACTACCAATATTCCGGGACTGGCTACATTTCCGCCGTCGGATTCGACTTCGACAACAATCCCCTGGTCGCAACCGCCGACAATGGCTACTGGGCCAGCCGCACAACCGGCTGGGAACACTTCACCGCCAGCAATACCCCCATGCCCAGCAACAACATTTTCGAAATGACCGTGACCGGCAATGGAGACATCTATTTCAACCATGGACAAAACGGATTTTCCGTGCTGCACCGGGACAACACCTGGAATCTCATTCCCAACCAGGACGGCAATCCGTTGAACTATTTAACCACCCTGTATGCGGGCGACAAAGTCGGTTTGGGAGTCGCCTGGCCCTATCAGGGTTTTGTGGTGGGCGAACACCCGGAGGAATGGACCTACAATTTCTCCGACATTCACAACCTGAACCGCTCTCCCATTCACAGCAACGAAGTGCAAAACATTGTCATCAGTGGCGGTAAAAAATATATCGCCAATCGGGGAATCGACATTCTGGACGAGAACAACCAGAAAATAAAACAGTACGACTACACCAACGGCGACTACTACAGTCTGTACAACCCCACCACCTTTCTGGCCGTCGATGCTTTCGGGAACATCTGGTGTGCGGACAATCTCAATGTCAGTTTAACCCGGATTTCGGGTGAGGACATTACTCTTCTCAACGACGACAGCCTGGGCATTACCAATCCCCTGATTACCGGAATCCAGTGGGAAACCAACAAAACGCCCGACGGAAAGGTGTACGGCACCCTGTGGGTCAGTGTGGACGGAGCCGATTACGACGGCATCATCTACCTCGATTCGCTCTGGCATCGTTTTGCCAACGAACACCCCGCTTACCCCTGGGGATTCAACCAGTTTGTTCGAGACGCTGCAGGGATCATGTGGTTTGCCGATCACAGCATTTACGCCTACGACGGATCAAATTTTGTAAATTACTGGTCCCAGGCACCCATTAAAGAGGCGACTTCCGTGGTCAGGTGGGGATTAGACCTCTGGTTTGGTGGAAAGCCCGACGATATTTACGGCTGGAGGGGCGGACTGGTTCGGTACCGCAACGACACCTGGACCCAGTACACACCGGACAACTCCCCGTTACCGGATGAGTACGTCACGGCTCTGGCGGTGGACACCCTGGGGAACCTCTGGGTAGGAACAAACCGGGGAGGCCTGGTTAAAATAGACACTCTCTTTCAATGGACAATTTTCAACCGCGAGAACTCCCCCCTGGATAACAATTCCATTGTGAAGATTGCCGTCGATCCCGCCACCAACGACGTCTGGGTGTTGAACCGCAACTCCGGGGTCTTTGTTTACAACGAAAGCGGGTTTACCGGTCTGGAAGAGTCCCGCAAACCGCCGCTTTCGGGGAATTTTATTTTGCACCCCAACTTCCCCAATCCGTTCAATCCGGTGACGCAAATCTCCTACCAGCTTCCGACTACCACGGAAGTGGAAATCACCGTTTACAATCTGTTGGGGGAGAAAATTCGCACGCTGGTCAAAGGCCGCCAGAGCGCCGGTCTGCACCGAATTACTTTTGACGCCGCCAATTTACCCAGCGGCTGCTACCTTTACCGGATGAAAACTCCGCAATTTCAGGAAACCAGAAAGATGCTGTTGCTTAAATAAAACGAGGTGTAGGTCGTAATACACCATTACTACCCGCCCGGTTCCTTCGGCAGGGGATTCGAAGGAACCGGGTTTTCTTTATTGCCCGCCTTCTCGCCTAAAATTGGGGTTCTACTTTTTCCCGCTGCGGTAGAAACGGATTTCCACCCGTTCCAGGGTCGCCAGACCTTCGGTAATGGCTCCGTCGATTACCGGAATAAATTTCTCGATTTTTTCCAGGGTGTCCACAATTTCAATGACGATGGGCAGGTCCTCGGAAAGCCGCAGCAGCTTGGTGGTGTGGATTCGGCTGTGGGCGCCAAACCCCTCCAGGCCCCGCAGAACTGTGGCTCCGGCCAGACAATGTTCCCGGGCTTTGTGCACAATCCACTCGTAAAGCGGCATCCCCTCGTATTTGTCGCTTTCGCCAATAAAAATGCGCAATAAATGACCTTTTTCCGGCAAAATCATATTCCAATTCTCCTAAAATAATCTCGACAAAAGATAGCCCACCCACACGGCTCCCACTCCCAGAATTAGGTGCAAAAAAACGTTGGTCAGCGAAGCAAATATTTGTCCGTCGTGCGAGAAGATGAACACCTCGTAGCCAAACGTGGAGAAAGTGGTGAATCCGCCCAAAAAACCGAGAAACACAAATAAGCGCGCTTCAGGCGAAAACATCTGGCGACTTTCGGCAACTCCGCTGAGAAATCCGATTAAGAGGCACCCCAGGACATTCACGGCCAGGGTTCCGTAAGGGAACCCGGGCTTTCCAAACAACCGGTACACCCAACCGCTAACCAGGTAACGCGCCACGGAACCCAGAAAGCCCCCCAATCCGACAAACACAACCTTCATCATTCTTAAAATCTCCCAAAAGAATCAGTCTCACAGGAGCCATCAGGAAACAACCACCGCGAATTACCGCCGTTATTTCCGGTCTCAGGTGGACTCCATCACCCTTTTTCATGGTGTTCAACCGCACCACCACCCTGGCGTGCGGCACTCCCTTTCCGGAATCAAATCAAAAAATCAAACAGTTTCAAGCGAATTTTCCTTTTTCTTTCCAGACTCCCCGGGAAATCGAAAGACCAACGGACCGTTTTTCCGGACCCCCACCGTGCAAAGCATTCGCACTTCTGTGCAACCAACGTCGTTCCCTTTCAGAGTCCACCCGGCCGAAAATTTTATTTAACCCCATTGGTAACAACATGTTGCAACAACATTTTTCTTTTGGCACCATGCTTGCTATTCTATAAAGCAGGATTGAATTAAAGCGATTTTCAAATAGAAGGAGGTAAAAGAATGCAATCAATTCGTAAAATAATGACCGCCGGGGTCGCCGTGGCAATGCTGGTTTTGATCGGTTGCAGCAATAATCCCAGTTCCCCCACCGCAGACAGCGGTACAATCACCCTGAGCGTTAAAGGGGTAAGCACGCCAAGCGCCGCCGCCAGCACGGGATTAGCAAAAACGGCTGCTGTTTCCCGAGCCACCATTACCAACGTTCGAATCGTCATCAAAAAAGTGAAACTGGAGAGCAGTGTTGGCGACACCATGGATTTTAAATTTAAACAACCCTTCGTGCAGGATTTAATGACCGGCACCGACCTCCACGAAATTGCCACCCTTACCGTACCGCCCGGCAGTTACAAAGAGCTGGAGGTGGAAATAAAAAAGCTGAAACCGGAAGACGGTACCATTTTCGACACTTACCCGGAACTGCAGAACCGTAGCCTTTTAGTCAAAGGCTTCGTGGACAACGACTCCAGCGCCACATTTGAATTTGCCAGCGCCATGGAGTTTGAGCAAGAGCAAAAGTTCGACCCGCCGCTGGTCATCGACGAAACCACCACTTCCACCAGCATTGTGCTGACCATTAACATGGACAACTGGTTTGTGGATGCCAATGGCAATTTTCTGGATCCCCGTTTACCGGAAAACAAGCATGTCATCGAACAGAATATTAAACGTTCGATTGACATCTTTGAAGATAAAGATCACGACGGCGAAAGAGACCACGATGATGATCATGGCAACGGACACGATGACGATTAGGCAGGAAATTTAGCTCCCATCATTACCCCCTCCCTCCCCCATGAAGCGCAACGCTCCGCTCTACCCGGCGGGGCGTTGTTTATTTTGCAGCGAAATCAGAACCTAACAGGGCGGAAAAGCGGCGAAGTCGTTCCGTGCTTACTTCTTTTTCTTTTTCCCGGAACGAGTTGGCGGTGGGGGGGCGCTCCGGGCATCCAGACTTGTCTCGCCCGGCCCGTACAGGTAAACATAAAGCAAACCACCAATAATAGCGATATCTTTGGTAACCTGTAGCTGATTGTAAATGTTGGTTAAATCCCGGTGGTAAATCAAGTTGGCCAGAACCAGGAAAGCAATCAAACTCATGGCGGTTAAACGCGTTTTGTAACCCAAAATTAAAAACAGACCAAACACAATTTGAACCGCAATCCCTATCGCTAATACAACTTCCGAAAGCGGAATACCCATTTTAACCAGGCTTAAGGCGGAAACCTTGAAATTAAGCAAAAGCCGGACGGCTGAAACGACAAACACCAGGGAAATGAAGATCCGGCCGAACAGCAAGGTATTTTTATTCACCACTTAATCTCCCCGTTTTCGTATTGCCCAATTTATTATCCCCGGATATCAACTTCAACGTTTCATTTATCCCGGGTAAACAATTCATGTTTCGATTAACTGGAAACAGCTGGGGAACCAATCCACCCCAAAAGATTCCTCTCCCGATTGAATTCTGGTTCAACTGGAAGGGGAATGACGACTGAACAAAGGTTTATTTGAAACTGACGGTGACCACCTGGATGGACTTATCGACAATCTTGTCCCCTGCTTTCAGCTTATCCAGATTGGCCACATCCGGTTGCACTTGCAGCTCAAAAGGACTGCCGTCTTCACCAGCCAGAGTAATCATTCGTTTCTCCACATCCACCGACTGGACGGTAAAGGTCTGGGTCTGAGTCTTGGTAATCGAAATCACCTGTCCTTCGGTCCCTTCCGTGCTCTTCACATCCGCAATTTTTTCGTCGGCGGGAGTCTCGGCACCCGGAGCAGACACGTAATACAGTTCTTTCTGAGAAATCGTCATTTGCACCGGCATTCCCGCTTTCAGTTTTTCCAGCGGTACGTCCGGATTTTTTACTTTGAGAACCTGAGTGTTGCCGGATTCATCCTTCAAAGTAAACGTTCGATTCTGCAGATCCACCGCTTCGATGGTGGCGTTCAAAGTCACCGTGGAACTTCGAGTAACCAGGGGTTTATTGACCGCTACCTTGGCTTCCTGAGTTTGAGCGGATTTCTCTCCCTTACTACAACTCACCACAACCGCTGCCATTAAAAAAATTAGAAACAACGGTTTCAATTTTATCCATTTCATGATTAAGTCTCCTCTTTGTTAGCCAATAAGTAATTCAATATAGTATGTCTTTTAAACCATTACAAATACAATTGTTTTCCCGCAAACGGGAGCATTTTTCAACCTCAAAAAAAGCGTTTGCCTCCGGCGCAGAGCCATTCTTTCGCAAACTTCTTGCTTCCCGGTTGCAAATATCGCTTTATTTTATGATATTTAACCGTCGCTGTAAGCGACTGGAAACGGAGTTAGCGGATTGAGCCCATTGGCAGAGGATCAGAAGATGAAAGCCACTGCGCGTGCCCATGCGAATATTGCGCTGGTGAAATACTGGGGAAAACGAGATCGGGAATTAAATTTGCCCTCGGTGGGGTCCATTTCCCTCACCCTGCGGGAATTGTTCACCGAGACGGCGGTGGAGTTCACTTCTGAATTGACCACCGACGAGCTGATTTTAAACGACCGCCCCGCCACCCCGGAGCAAACCGGGCGAGTCAGTCGCTTTCTGGATTTAATTCGCACTCAGGCGGGAATAAAACAGGCGGCCCGGGTGATCAGCCGCAACAACTTCCCCACCGGCGCCGGGTTGGCGTCTTCGGCTTCGGCTTTTGCCGCCCTGGCACTGGCGGGAACCCGGGCGGCTGGACTCACTTTGCCTCCCCGGGAATTGTCCATCCTGGCTCGCCAGGGTTCCGGCTCCGCCGCGCGCTCCATCTTCGGTGGTTTTGTAGAAATGCACCGCGGTACCCGTTCCGACGGACAGGACGCCTACGCGGAGCCCTTAGCGGACGACCATTTCTGGGATTTACGCCTGCTCATTGCCATTACCGACGAGGGGGAAAAACCGCTGGGCTCCACTGCGGGGATGGAACACACCGCGCACACCTCACCCTATTATTCGGAATGGGTTCGCTCCTCGGAAGCCGATCTGGCCGAAATGCGGGCCGCCATTCTGGCCCGCGATTTCAGCAAGGTGGGCGAGCTGGCAGAATTCAGTTGCCTGAAAATGCACGCCCTGGCCATGAGCGCCCGGCCCGGAATTGTGTACTGGAACGGCACCACGGTGGAGCTCCTCCAGGCAGTACGGGAACAACGCAAAAGCGGCCTGGAAGCGTACTTCACCATCGACGCCGGCCCCCAGGTAAAAGTGCTGTGTTTACCGGAAAACGTTTCTGCAGTCCGGGATTTTCTGTCCGGCTTTCCGGGGGTCCAACGCGTATTGGAAACCTCGCCCGGTCCCGCTGCCCACTTAATCGAGGAATCGGCATGAAAATCGTTGCCAGCGCGCCGGGGAAACTCATTCTGCTGGGAGAATACTCCGTGCTGGAAGGCGCTCCGGCTCTGGTGGCCGCCGTGAACCGTTACGCCCGGGTCATCTACCGGGTCGAGTCTCGAACGGAACTCTGCGTGACCGCACCCACGCTGGGAATCGAGCGAATTTGTTTGCAACCCGACGGATCAAGCGGCTGGCGCTTCCCGGACGGTGTCAGCCCCGCACAGCGGGAAAAATTGCACTTTGCAGTAACGACTTTGAATTACCTGGGCGGGCACATTCTGGGTGGCAGGCGACAACTTTCCGGAGGGTTTCTTCAGCTGGACACGGACGACTTTTTCTGGAACGAGGAAGACGAACGCCGGAAACTGGGTCTGGGCTCCAGTGCCGCCATTACCGTGGCGCTGCTGGCGGCGCTGTTACAGGCGGTAACCGGCAAGTTCCCGGAGCCCGCCCGCCTGTTCAGGTATGCCATGGAGATCCATCGACTGGCGCAGGGCAAGGTTGGCAGCGGCATCGACGTGGCCGCCAGCGTGCAGGGCGGGATTCTGCGCTTTCAATCTCCGCCGCCCGATCGTCCGGACGAGCTCCGGGCTGTCCCCTTAACGTGGCCCCCAAGCCTGCAAATGATTCCCGTCTGGAGCGGGCACTCTGCCTCCACCACGGAACTGGTGGGCAAAGTCAACCGTCTGCGTCGGGTTAGTCCGAAACGCTTCCGGGAACATTTTGATGAGCTTTCCCGTTTGTCCGAAGCAGGCTGCCGGGCGTTTGCTGCAGGGCAAATCCCCGAATTTTTAGAGACGGTGGAAAAATATTGCCGGCGGCTGGAGCGACTCGGGGCAGACAGCGGCGCCGACATTGTGTCTGAGGTGCATCGCCGAATTGCCGACCTGGTGCATTCAAGCGGCGGGGTGTACAAACCTTCCGGTGCCGGCGGGGGCGACCTGGGAATTGCTTTTTGTGAATCCGGGCAAGCTGCCCGGGAGCTTTCGGCGAAACTTTTGGAAAACGGCTTTTCCGTTATTAATTTATCGGTCGAACAACAGGGAGTTACGCTGCAGGTTCTGTAAAGCGCCATGAGGTTGAATCGTCCCAAATAAAGTAAAATACTTGAATTTCAAGATTCTCTCAACTTCCTGCACGGCAGGTTTTTGTGGTTTTGACATTAAACAAAAAGAAAGTAAAGGGGCATTAAGGTGGCAAAATCCAGAATTCCCAAATTTTACCAGTACAGTATTCCGGAACGGCTGAGACTATTGTACGACCGTGATTTACTGAGCGAAGAGAACTATTACCGCTTCTTAAACGGCGACAATGTGCTTGGTCCGGAAGAAGCGGACAAGATGATTGAAAACGTTATCGGGGTATTTGGGCTGCCAATTGGCCTGGGATTAAACATGCTGGTGAACGGTCGCGAATACGTGGTGCCGATGGTCGTGGAAGAACCGTCCATTGTGGCGGCGGTTAGTTCCGCCTCCAAGCTGGTGCGCGACGCCGGGGGATTCCGCAGCATCAGTACCGAACCAATCCTCATCGGGCAAATCCAGGTGGTCGATGTGGAAAATCCGGCCCGGGCTCAAAACAAAATTCTACAAAACAAAAACGAAATTTTGAACCTGGCTAACAGCCTGCATCCGCGCATGCAAGCCCGTGGCGGGGGCGCCCGGGACGTGGAAGTACGCATTCTTCCCCGCCCTTCCCGCGACGGCGATATGGTCATCGTTCACCTGTTGGTGGACACCCGCGATGCCATGGGTGCCAATCTGGTAAACTCCATGTGCGAAGGGGTGGCCACCCTGATCGAAAAAATCACCGGCGGGAAAGTTTTCCTGCGCATTCTCTCCAATCTTACCGATCAGTCCATGGTGCACGCCACCTGCAAGATTCCTGTGGATTTACTGAAAGGGAAAGGGTATTCCGGAGAAGAAGTCCGGGACGGCATTATTCTGGCGAACGAATTCGCTATTATCGACCCCTACCGGGCGGCCACTCACAACAAAGGCATCATGAACGGAATTGACCCGGTTGCCATTGCCACCGGGAACGATTGGCGCGCCATTGAGGCGGCGGCCCATGCTTACGCCGCCCGGGGCGGAAGCTACACCGCCCTGACCCACTGGGACAAAGACGAAGAAGGCAACCTGGTAGGCAGTCTGGAGATTCCCCTGAAGGTAGGTACCGTGGGAGGCCCGTTGCAATCGAATCCCACCGTGGCAACCCTGCACCAGATGATGGGAATTCGCTCGGCCCGCGAGTTAGCCGAGGTGATGGGCGCCGTGGGATTGGCCCAAAACCTGGCCGCTTTACGAGCGCTGGTCACCGAAGGGATTCAGCGGGGGCATATGACGTTACACGCCCGCAGCGTGGCGGTAGCCGCCGGCGCCACTCCGGATATTTTCGAAACCGTGGTGGAACGCCTCATTG
>JAJRXE010000343.1 GCA_024276455.1 Calditrichota bacterium | reverse complement strand
GGATGAAGGATTACAATTTCTTCAACGGTTACGGCCCCACCGAAGCAACCGTGGGAACTACCTGGAAATTAATTACCGAATTCTGTGAAGACGCCAATACCGTTCCGATCGGGTATCCCATTCGCAATATGCGAATTTACGTGCTGGATGCCGATTTGCAGCCGGTGCCGGCCGGAGTGCCCGGAGAGTTGCACATTGCCGGGGTCGGTCTGGCAAGAGGGTATCTGGGACGTCCGGACCTGACGGCGGAACGCTTTGTACCGGATCCGTTTTGCGAGCGTCCGGGAGAGCGGATGTACAAAACCGGCGATCTGGTACGTTACTTCCCCGATGGCAATATCGAATTTCTCGGTCGGATTGACGATCAGGTAAAAATCCGGGGCCTGCGAATTGAGCTGGGAGAAATTGAAGCCGCTTTGAATGAAATGGAGGCGGTGCAACAAAGTGCCGTGGTGGCGCGGGAAGACAGCGCCGGGGAAAAACGAATCGTGGCCTACCTGGTGCCCTGGAAGGAGGGGAAATTGACCGTCCGGGACGTTCGGGAATATTTGAAGGAACATCTGCCGGATTACATGCTGCCGGCTGCCGTGGTGTTTCTGGACCACATTCCTCTCACCCCTCACGGAAAGGTTGACCGCCGACGCCTGCCTGCGCCGGAAGAATCCGCTCTAACCGGCGGACGGGAATACGTGGCTCCGCGCAATGCCGAGGAGGAATTGCTGGCCAACATCTGGGCGGATATTTTGAAGGTGGAGAAGGTGGGCGCTAACGATAATTTCTTCGAATTGGGAGGGCATTCTCTGTTGGTCACCCAGCTCATTTCCCGAATTCGCGATGCCTTTGAAGTGGATTTACCCATTCAGGAGGTGTTTGAAAGCGAAAAACTGGCCGATCTGGCCGAGAAAATAGAGGATATCCGGCGGCGAACGCAGCAGGGCAGGGCGTTGCCGCCGTTGAAGAAAGTGTCCCGGGAGCAGGACCTGCCGCTTTCTTTCTCGCAGCAGCGGCTCTGGTTCCTGGATCAGTTGCAACCCGGCGGCTATTTTTACAACATCCCCGCCGCGGTGCGCCTGAGCGGTCCGCTGGATGTGGAAGTGTTCAAACTGAGTTTGAGCGAGATTGTCCGGCGGCATGAAGTGCTGCGGACCACTTTTGCCAACCAGCGCGGCAAACCGGTGCAAATCATTCATCCGGCCGCTCCGGTGGATATTCCGCTGGTCGATCTTTCTGACCTGACGCCGGAAGAAAAAGAAAGTCAGGTGCAAAAGCTGGCCAGAGAAGAAGCCCGTCAACCGTTCGATCTGGAAAAGGGTCCCCTTTTCCGGACAAAATTAATTCGCCTGGGCGAAGAAGATCACGTGGTGCTCTTCACCATGCACCACATTATTTCCGATGGTTGGTCGGTGGGCATCTTAATCCGCGAACTGGGGGCGTTGTATCAGGCTTTCCGGAAGGGAGAACCGTCTCCGCTGCCGGAACTGCCGGTGCAATACGCCGATTTTGCCGCCTGGCAACGGGAATGGTTGTCCGGCGAGGTGTTGCAGGAGCAGATCGATTACTGGAAGGAAACGCTCAAAGGGATTCCGCCGTTGCTGGAATTGCCCACTGATCATCCCCGACCGCCGGTGCAGTCTTTCCGGGGTGGACGGGAAACCCTGCTGATGTCCGCCGAGCTGGCCAAAACCTTACAGGAATTGAGCCGCCAGGAAGGAGCAACCCTTTTCATGACCCTGATGGCCGCTTTCCAGAGTTTACTTTACCGCTACAGCCGGCAGGAAGATATTTTGGTGGGGACCCCGGTGGCCGGCCGCCGCTTTTCCGAACTGGAAAATCTGATTGGGTTTTTTGTCAACAACCTGGTGATTCGCACCGTGCTGGACGACCAGATTTCCTTCCGCGACTTGATTCACCGGGTACGCCGCACGGCTCTGGAAGCGTTTGCTCACCAGGATATTCCTTTCGAAAAAGTGGTGGAAGAACTGCAGCCGGAACGCGATCTCAGCCACCAGCCCATCTTCCAGGTCATGTTTGTGCTGCAAAATTTGCCATTCGAAGAAATGAATCTGACCGAATTGAGCCTGCGGAGCCTCAATGCCGATACCGGAACCTCCAGTTTCGACCTCACTCTCATCATGCAAGAGTATCCGCACGGTCTGATGGCAGAATTTGAATACAATGCCGATCTGTTTGAGCCGGAGACCATCCGCCGCATGCTCCGGCATTTCGAAAGATTTTTACGCGAAGCCGTGAAAGATCCGGATCAACCGGTTTCGCGAATCGATTTGTTGGACGAAGCCGAAAAACACCGCATGTTGGTGGAATGGAACCAGAGCCGCGGCGATTATCCCGCCGACCTGTGCGTCCACGAGTGGTTCGAAAGCCTGAGTCAGAAGCAGGGAGAACATATTGCCCTTACCTTCACGCCGGCGGTGGAAAAAGCAGAAGAACCCGAGGCGTTGACCTACGCCGAATTGAACCGCCGTGCCAATCAGTTAGCGCGCTACCTGCAAAAGCAGGGGGTTGGGCCGGAAAAACGGGTGGGAATCTGCACCGACCGTTCCCCGGAAATGGTGATCGGGATTCTGGGAACCCTAAAAGCCGAGGGCGCCTTTGTCCCGCTCGATCCGGCGTACCCGAAGGAACGCTTGGAGTACATGATTCAGGATGCTGGGTTAACTGTTTTATTAACCCAGCAGTCCGTTAAACCTCTGATACCGGAAACCGGAGTAGCCACCGTGGTGCTGGATGAAGATTGGGAGCGAATTGCCGCCGAGCCGGATGACAATCTGGCGAACCGGGTGACTCCCCAGAATCTGGCTTACGTGATTTACACGTCCGGTTCCACCGGGAAACCGAAGGGAACCATGTTGCAGCATCAGGGGCTTTGTAATCTGGCAACGGCGCAGATTCAGGCTTTTAAGGTGGGACCGGGAAGCCGCATTCTGCAGTTCTCTTCGCTCAGTTTCGATGCTTCCGTCTGGGAAACAGTCATGGCCCTTTTAAGCGGGGCAACGCTCGCCCTGGTCAGTCGAGAGATTGTAGCCAATGGTCAGGACCTGGTAAAAGTACTTCAAAAACAAGAAATTACCACCATTACCTTACCGCCTTCGGTGCTGGCCGTGTTGCCCCGGGAAGAGTTGCCGGCACTCCGCACCATCATTACCGCCGGCGAAAAGTGTCCCGGAGAATTGGTCGACCGCTGGAGCGGAGGCAGACAGTTCTTTAACGCTTACGGGCCCACCGAGAGTACGGTGTGTGCCTCCATGCACCTCTGCGAAGGGAGCTATCCCCAGGGACCGCCCATTGGCAAACCGATTTTGAATTTCGATCTTTACATTCTCGATTCCCAGATGCAACCGGTTCCGGTGGGGGTTCCGGGCGAGCTGCACATTGGCGGCGTGGGTCTGGCGCGGGGGTATTTGAATCGCCCCGATCTGACCGCCGAGAAGTTTGTGCCGCACCCCTTCAGCGAGGAGCCCGGAAAACGACTGTACAAAACCGGTGATTTGTGCCGGTTCTTGCCGGATGGCAACATCGAATTCCTTGGCCGCATCGATTTTCAGGTAAAAATTCGCGGCTTCCGCATCGAACTGGGTGAAATTGAGGCGGTGCTCGGGGAATTTCCCGGAGTGCGCGATGTGGTGGTACTGGCCCGGGAAGACACCCCCGGAGACAAACGCCTGGTCGCCTATCTGGTGATGGAAGAAGGAAAGGAATTGAACAGCGGGGAAGTGAAGGCATTCTTGCGTGAGCGATTGCCCGACTATATGATTCCGGTGGCATTTGTGCCGCTGGACGCCATGCCATTGACCCCCAACGGTAAGGTCGATCGGCGGGCTTTACCCAAACCGGTGTGGGATCGGGGCACCCTGGAAGTGGAATATGTGGCGCCTCGCAACGAAATCGAAGAAAAACTGGTGGAAATTACCCGGGAATTGTTGAACCTGGAGAAAGTGGGTGTGTACGACAATTTCTTCGACCTGGGCGGACACAGTTTGCTGGCCACCCAGTTCATTTCGCGAGTCCGCGAAACGTTTCAGATAGAATTACCGTTGCGTACCCTGTTCGAAAAACCCAGTGCTGCCGAAATTGCGCTGGAAATTGAACGCCTGCAAAAGCATGGCGGGACCGTGGATCAGGTGCCCCGCATTAAGGCAGTTTCGCGCGAGGCAAGACGGGTGAAACGAACTGAAATTGGTAAGAAAACACCGGGCACTCAAAAATAGAAAATAAGCGAAGAAAGAGGATGATGCGCCTATGGCCGATGTAATTTCTCCGGATGAATATCCGGTATCGGAAAACCTTGATCAAAACAGCAGCGAGGAAGTGTACATTTTCCCGGCTTCTTTCGGTCAACAACGTCTCTGGTTCCTCGACCAGTTTGAACCGGGAAGCCCCTATTACAACATTCCCCTGGCTTTTCGCCTGAACGGGAAATTCAATGTCGAGGTATTCCGACGCGTCATCGAAGAGATTGTTGCCCGGCACGAAACGCTGCGCACCACCTTTACCGCCATCGACGGGCAACCGATGCAGGTGATTTCCCCGGTGGTAAACGTGAACATTCCGCTGATCGACATCAGCGACTTGCCGGAAGAGGAGCGGGAAGAGCGCATCATGACGCTGGCCCGCGAAGAGGCCCGCCAGGGATTTGATCTGGAGAAGGGACCCCTCTTTCGGGTGAAGATTATTCAGGTCGCTCCAGACGACCATGTTGTGCTGATTACCATGCACCACATTATTTCCGATGGTTGGTCGGTGGGCGTTCTGGTGCACGAAATTACCACTCTTTATTCCGCTTTTGTGCAGGGCAAACCATCGCCGTTGCCCGAATTGCCCATTCAATACGCCGATTTTGCCGAGTGGCAGCGCGAGTATTTGCAAGGTGAGGTGCTGGAAAAGCAGTTGAATTATTGGAAAAAACAGTTGGAAGGTGCCCCCGATCTGCTGGAGTTACCTACCGATCGACCCCGGCCGGCGGTTTACACCAATGTGGGGGCGACGGAGGAAATCCGCTTCTCCCGGGACCTGACTGAAAAGTTGAATCGTTTGACCCGCCAGGAAGGCGTAACCATGTTCATGCTGCTGCTGGCCGCTTTTAAAGTGTTGCTCCACCGCTATTCCCATCAAGAAGATATTTGTGTGGGCACGCCCATCGCCAATCGCACCCAGGCGGAGATCGAAGGGTTAATCGGATTGTTCATCAACACCCTGGTGATTCGCACCGACCTTTCCAACAATCCCACCTTCCGGGAGCTGCTAAAACGGGTAAAAGAGGTGACCCTGGGGGCGTACAGCCATCAGGACTTACCATTCGAAATGCTGGTCGATTCCCTGCAACTCGACCGCGATATGAGTCATTCTCCACTTTTTCAGGTGATGTTTATTTTACAGAACGCTCCGGTGGACGTGCAGGAATTACCCGGGGTTCAGTTGCGCCAGCTGGATGTGGATATGGGGACCTCTACCTTCGACCTTACCCTGAGCGTGGCCCAATCCGCTAACGGCATGACTGTGTCCGCGGAGTACAATACGGATTTATTCGACCGGGACACCATCCGGCGTATGTTGCGGCATTACGAAGTATTGCTGGAAAATCTGGCGGCGGATCCCGAACAGCGGATCGGAGAGGTTCCCATTCTGCCGGAAGACGAAAAACAGACCATCCTTTACGAATGGAACAATTACCAGGAAGCCCGTCCCGAAGACGTGTGCGTGCATCATATATTTGAACAACGGGTGGAGGAATCCCCCGACGCGATTGCGGTGGCTTACCTGGGACATTATTTGAACTACGCGGAGCTGAATCGCCGGGCGAATAAACTGGCTCACTACCTCATCAAGGCGGGAGTTAAGCCGGAGGTGAAGGTAGGCATTTGCATGGACAAATCCCTGGAGATGATTGTGGCCGTCCTGGGGGTCATGAAAGCCGGCGGTGCTTACGTTCCCATCGATCCCGCCTACCCCCGCGAGCGGATTGCCTACATGCTGGAAGATTCGGAAGTGCCCATTCTTCTCACCCAGAAGGAGATTGTCGAAGATTTGCCTCCCTTTCCCGGAAAGATTGTGGCAGTGGATGGAGATTGGGACGAAATCGCCACCGAACCGGAAGAAAATCCGGCGGTAAAAATCCATCCCGACAATCTGGTTTACATGATTTACACTTCCGGTACCACCGGTAAGGCAAAGGGAACCATGATTAGCCACCGGAGCCTGGTGAACAGTTACCTGGGATGGGAAAAGGTGTTCGATTTGCGGGGCGAAGCGCGCTCCCACCTTCAGATGGCAAATTTTTCCTTCGACGTGTTTTCCGGGGATTTCGTGCGCGGATTGTTGTCAGGGGGAAAATTGGTTCTGGTGCCCCGGGAGTTTTTGCTGGATGCTCCCCGCCTTTACGAACTCATGGTGCAGGAAGAAGTCACCATTGCCGAGTTCGTTCCGGCGGTTCTGCGAAATCTTATCCAGTATCTCGACGAGAGCGGCCAGGATTTGAGCTTCATGAAGGTGCTCATTGCCGGATCCGACGTCTGGTATGTGGGCGAATACAAGAAATTTCGGAATTACATTGGGTCTCACACCCGTTTATTGAATACCTTTGGTTTAACCGAAGCCACCATCGACAGCTCCTATTTTGAGGCGCGGGACTTAAATTTGCCGCAGGAGCGTTTGGTGCCGATTGGAATTCCGTTTCCCAACACCCGTATTTACATTCTGGACCGCTTTCTCAACCCGGTTCCCATCGGAGTGCCGGGAGAGGTGTGCATCGGGGGGCTGGGGTTAGCGCGGGGCTATTACCGGCGTCCGGAGCTGACCGCCGAGAAATTTGTCCCCGATCCGTTTGTGGATAAAGGCGGAGAACGCTTGTACCGCACCGGCGATCTGGCCCGTTTCCTGCCGGACGGCAATATCGAGTTTCTGGGACGGGTGGATCATCAGGTGAAAATTCGGGGATTCCGCATCGAGCTGGGCGAGGTGGAAACGGCGCTGACCAAACATCCGGAGGTTAAGGAAGGCGTGGTAATCGTCCGGGAAGATTCCCCCGGCGATAAACGTCTGGTGGGGTACGTGGTGCCGAACGATCCGGAAAATTTCTCGATCAATAGTTTGCGCAAATTCCTGCTGGAAAAGTTGCCGGATTACATGGTGCCGTCCGCATTTATGGTGCTGGAGAAAATGCCGCTCACTCCTAACGGAAAGGTGGATCGGAAAGCCTTGCCGGTTCCCGACCAGGTGACCCGCGATGTGGACGAAGAATTCATTCCCCCCCGCAATCCGGTGGAAGAGCAAATTGCCGCCATCTGGAAGGAAGTGCTGGGGGTGGAACGAGTGGGGGTGTACGACAATTTCTTTTTAATGGGTGGCCATTCTCTTTTGGCCACTCAATTGGTGTCCCGTTTGCGGGAAACCTTTGAAACGGAAATTCCGCTGCGAAAAATCTTTGAATCGCCCACCGTGGCCGCTCTGGCCGAGGCAGTGGAAAAAGCGCGCCGGGTGGAGAAAGGATTGGAAGCGCCCCCGATTGTGCCGGTGCCCCGGGACCAGGAAATGCCCCTCTCTTTTGCCCAGGAACGCCTCTGGTTCCTGGATCAATTGGAACCGAACAGTCCCTTCTACAACATTCCGGAGGGATTCCGGATTCGCGGAGACCTGGATGCGGAGATTTTGCAGCGGAGCGTAAACGAGGTCATTCGTCGCCACGAAAGTTTACGCACCACCATTCACACCGTGGATGGCCGACCGGTGCAGGTGTTTCACGAAAAATTCGAACTGGAAATTCCGGTCACAGACCTTACCTCGTTGCCGGAGGAGGAGAAAGAAAAACGGGTGCTGGAAATTCTGCAGGAAGAAGCGCGGCGGCCCATTCCCATCGACCGCTTGCCGCTGTTCCGGGTAAAATTGCTCCGGTTGGACGCCCGGGATCATGTGGTGATTCTGAACATGCACCACATTATTTCCGACGATTGGTCCAGCAAGGTGTTGATGCGCGAAGTGGCGGTGGTTTATAACGCCTACCGGCACAACCAACCGTCGCCGCTGCCGGATCTCAAGATTCAATACGCCGATTTTGCCCACTGGCAGCGCAATTGGCTGAAGGGCGAGGTGATGGAAGCCCACCTCGATTACTGGAAGAAACAGCTGGAGGGCGCCCCTCCGGTGCTGGAGCTTCCGACCGACCGTCCCCGGCCGGCCGTGCAAACCTACAATGGAGCTTATGAGCTGTTTACCCTGCCCAAAGAGCTTTCTCGAAAACTGCACGATTTGAGCAATACCGCCGGGGTTACCTTGTTTATGACTCTGCTGGCTGCTTTCCAGACGCTCCTTTACCGCTACTCCGGACAGGACGATATTTGCATCGGAACCCCCATTGCCAATCGCAACCGCGAAGAGCTGGAAAATTTAATCGGATTTTTCGTGAATACCCTGGTGTTACGAACCGACCTGTCGGGGCATCCGGATTTCTACGAACTGCTCCAGCGGGTCAAAGCAACGGCGCTGGGGGCTTACGCTCATCAGGATGTGCCGTTCGAGAAAATTGTGGATGTGGTACAGCCGGAACGGGAGATGAGTCACTCGCCTATCTTCCAGGTTATGTTTGCTTTGCAAAACACCCCGGTGAAGGGCGAGCGCGTGGCGGAGCTGGAAATTGAGCCCCTGGAAGTGCATAGTGGAACGGCGAAATTTGACTTAACCCTCTTTATGCTGGAAGAGGGAGGCCGCTTGAGCGGAGCCATGGAATACAATACCGATTTGTTCGATCGGGAAACCATTCGCCGTATGCTGGAACATTTCCGCAATTTACTGGCTTCGCTGGTGGAAAATCCCCGTCAGGAGATCGATCGAATCAGTTTCATCAGTCCGCAGGAAAAACAGCTTGTGTTAGAAGAGTGGAATGGCCGGGCAGAAGTTTACCCCTGCAGCGATCCGGTTCACCGGCGATTCGAGAAAATGGTACGGGAGCATCCCGAGGCGGTGGCCGTGCAGTTCGAGAACACCCAGCTCACTTACCGGGAATTGAACCGCCGGGCCAATCAGCTTGCCCACTACCTGCGGAAGTTGGGGGTGGAGCGCGATGTGGCGGTGGGCCTCAGCCTGCCGCGTTCTCCGGAGTTGATGGTGAGCATTCTGGGAATCCTGAAAGCCGGGGGCACTTACGTCCCGTTGGATCCGTCTTATCCCCAGGAACGCCTGGCTTACATGCTGGAGGATTCCGGGGTGGAGGTGTTACTGACCCACACGCGGGTGTTAGGACGCCTGCCGGCGCGCGAAATTATTGCCGTGTGCCTAGATCGCGATTGGGATGAGATTGCTCTGGAACCAGCAGAGAATCTCGCTGTGGAGGTCGATCCCGAAAACCTGGCTTACCTGATTTACACTTCTGGTTCCACCGGCCGGCCCAAGGGCACCATGATTACTCACGGAGGACTTAGCAATTATTTGAATTGGGTATTGAAAGCCTATCCCATTGAGGAGGGACGAGGAAATTTAGTACATTCCACCATTGCCTTCGATGCCACCGTTACGGCGGTGTTTCCGCCTCTGATTGTGGGGAAGAGTGTTTATTTACTGCCGGAGACAAGCGATCTGGAAGCGCTGGGCCGGGCAATCAAGGAAATCGGGAATTTTAGTCTGCTAAAAATTACCCCCGCCCATCTGGATTTGTTGAGACAGCAATTAAGTCCGGAAGAAGCCCGCGGAGCGGCACGGGCGCTGATTATTGGCGGCGAAAACTTGACCTTCGACCAAATTCGCTTCTGGCAAGAACATGCCCCCGCAGTGCGCTTATTTAATGAATACGGGCCTACCGAAACGGTGGTGGGGTGCGTCGTGTACGAAGTTCCCCCGGAAGAAAAACGTCTTGGCTCCGTGCCCATTGGCAGGGCCATTCCCAACACCCGGGTGTACATTCTGGATTCCTACCTGAATCCGGTGCCGGTGGGCGTTCCGGGGGAACTGTACATTAGCGGTGCGGGGGTTGCCCGCGGTTACCTGAACCGCCCGGAACTGACCGCCGAACGTTTCCTTCCCGATCCTTACAGTCCAACTCCGGGAGCCCGGATGTATCGTACCGGCGACCGGGTGCGTTACCTCCCGGACGGACGGATGGAGTTCCTGGGCCGCCTGGACGATCAGGTGAAAATTCGCGGTTACCGGGTGGAACTGGGAGAAATTGAGTCGGTGTTGGCACAATTCCCCGGAGTGGAAGAAGTGGTTGTGGTGGTTCAGACCATTCGGGGAAATCAGCGGCTGGTGGCTTACTATGTCAGCCAACAGGGAGACCTCGCCCCGGCGGAAATGCGCGATTTCCTGAAAAAACAGCTTCCCGAATACATGATTCCCATGGCATTTGTCCGCCTGGAAAGCATTCCCTTGACTCCCAATGGGAAAGTGGACCGACGGGCATTGCCGGCACCGGAAGAGGGGCTGGAGCAGACCACGGTTCGCCAAAAATACGTGGCCCCTCGCAACGCCACGGAAGAGGCCCTGGCGGAGCTGTGGCAGGACGTGCTGGGACTGGAGCGCATCGGTATTTACGACAACTTCTTCGAGTTGGGCGGCCACTCTCTTCTGGTTACCCAGTTGATTTCGCGCATTGGCAAAACATTTGAAGTCGATCTCCCCATTCGTACCCTGTTTGACGCACCCACTATCTCCAGCCTGGCAGAAATGGTGGAGCAGGCCAAGTTGAAAGGAAAAACGCAGCCACCCCCCATTAAACCGGTGCCGCGGGAAGGTAAAATCCCCCTCTCTTTCACCCAGCAACGCCTCTGGTTCCTGGATCAGCTGGATCCCGGTCAAAGCACCTACAACATGCCTTCCGCCATTCGGCTGATTGGCAAATTGGATTACGAAGTGCTTCGCCAGAGCGTGAACGAATTAATCCGCCGCCACGAAGTTTTACGCACTGTTTTCGGAGAAGAAGAGGGAGAACCCGTCCAGATTATT
>JAJRXE010000342.1 GCA_024276455.1 Calditrichota bacterium | reverse complement strand
GGCTCTTTTTCCAGAATTTCCGGCAAAAGGTCCCACACGGAAAAACTGTTAATGGCCGCAATGCCCAGATTGATGACTTCGAAGCGGTAGCGGGGAAATTTACGGGTCAACAGATATTTGAGCTGGAAGGGGAAGGGAACCTGAGCGTCGAAAGGGAATCCGGCGGTGGTGGAGCCGCCCAGACAGAAAATGCGAATGGTGCGGGGCGATTTGACCTTCTCCAGGCGTTCGGGCAGCACCCCCGGCACGGAAAGCCGGCGGGGGTCGAAATACCGCCGCGCCACCCGGGGGTTGACCTGGTAATATGGTTGACTGTCGGAAGTGACTTCCCGGAAAAGCGGTTCCGGCCCGCCCACCCCGCAGAGGCGCAGCAGGATTTCCAGCCCACCCAGCAAGAGGAATGGAGTGAGGAGCAGGGTCAGGCGGAACAATATTTGACGAGTAACACGCATTGAACCAATTGTAAAATTTTAACTTAACCTGTTGTACAGCTGACCAAGGTCTGTTGAAAAATTCCCGGGTGTTAAAGTATTATTTCGGGATGATTGACTAATTTTACCTCTTGTTTCTTGCAGCGGACAGTTATTTCACGAACACCACCTTTTTAACCGCCCGGAAGCGGGAGTCGATTTGCAATTCGCAAAAATACACCCCGGAACCCAGCCGCTCGAAATTCAGCGGCACCCGGTAGTCTCCGGCCGGTTGCCGGAGCGCCGACACGGTTTTGACCCGCCGTCCGGTCAAATCGTAGAGAGTAATTCGGTAAGCGGACGGCTCCGTCAGGGTAAAGGCGACGGTCGCCCGGCCGTTAAACGGATTCGGAAAAATCTGCCAGCGCAAGCCCGGCAGAGGGTTTTCTCCCCGGAACAGTTTGTTGGGAACCGCTTCAATGTTAAGGGCGCTGAGCAGCGGCTCGCCACTAACCGGTTGAAAATAGAGCTCCAGCAACCCGTCTTCCACCAGCAGGTCCGGCAGGGTGATCTCCAGGGCGTGGTTTGCCCCCACCCGGGCAAAAATGTCCAGGTTTTCCTGCAGCAAACGGCCTTCGGCGTAAACATCGAAAACCCGCAACCCGGCGCGGTCGTACTCGGTTTCGGCAAACTTGAGGGTAATCCGGTAATACCCCCGGGGAAGCCGCACCTGGTAAAAAGAGAGCCCCCGCAATTCGCTGCGGTACAATTCCGACTCGGTGGTGCCCTGTACGGTGAGCTCCGGATGATTGACCGCGGTGCCCCCAATCCAGCCGTAAGCTAAGGAATCGTACCAGCGCTGGTCGGGGCGGTAATCATTCCACGCGCCACCCCCGGCGTTAATGTGAATGGGCAGGGTGGGGGTGGTTTGCACCACCAGATGCTCCAGCGGCGAGGTGTGGGGTGGTTGAGCCAGATCCTGAATACCGGAGACGATCAGGTTGTAATTGGTGTTGGGGTCGAGGTTCTCGACGCTCAAATGGACGGTTCGTCCGTCCGGCTGCAAAACGGCGGATTGAACAGAAGCTCCGGGAAGAAGGTAATTGTTCGGATTGCTCGCCGAGAGGGAATCCACCGGTTCGGAAAAAATGACTTCGATGTAAGTGGAAAAAGAACGGGCCCGCAGGGCGTGGGGCGGATCCACGTCCGCGTCCACAATGGGAGCACCGGAGTAGCCAGGATGGGTGGGGGTGGTCAGGCAAAGAATCAGGTAGCCATCCTGAAATACGGCGTTCTCGGGAATGAAATTGCTGTTGTTCCCGTCCCAGGTGTGGGTTGCTTTCGCCCAGCGGGCGGTGTCCCAGCGGTCGAAATCGTCCCGCCATTCCAGGGTGAAACGCTGCCGGCTCCCGGGCGTGTAGCGGTAGTAGCTCACCCAATCGTAAAAGGCGAACCGCGGCAGAATGTTCGGATCCAGTGTTCCCACCCAATCCGGATATGCCGGAGGCCAGATGTTCATCATGATTTTCTGAAAGCGTTCAATCTGAGCGATGTGCTCGCCGTACTGACGGTAAAGCTCCATTCCGTCCACTCCCCAGGCAACGTAATCCGGAGTCCAGTCAATGGTGTAAGTGTGAAACGCCTGATGCGGGTTGAACCAGAGGGTTTTCGACTGCACGTGGTTTATTTGTCCGGGTGAAATCACATTGTACTGCACCTGGTCGGCATAGCGGCCCAGAATTTCGATGTCGATTTCGTTCCAGTTGGCAGGCAGTCCGCCGCCGTCGTAAAAGGTGAAAAAAGAGGAGAGCAATCCGCTGCCGCTGGCGGATTTTAAGCGGACTTCGAAGCGACCGTAGCGGTAGGTGGCGTTGGTCCGCAGCTCTGCACCGCGGTAAGGTTTGGTCTGGGCAAGGAGCGCCGGACTTACCATTGTGCTTCCCAGAAACCAAAAGGAGAGCAAAAGGAACCAATTCCTCCCGGAAACCAGAACGCTTCCCGACCGTTTAAACCCTGCTTTCATAATCCCTCCGGTATTGAGTTTTCAAAAGCCGCATCGGACGGTGAGAAACGGTCCGACGGGGATTTTTTCTGGTGAACAAACCCTTTCCCCTGGAGAGGAGTTACAAGAACTGTTCCGAAGGAAGAGTGAGGTGTTAATTGGCTATAAATACAGAAGTTAAGTTTAAAACGCAAATCGACTCGTTATTATTATTTTGATAAAATCGTTATTAAAATAATAATTGTTCCCCGCACGGGAAAACGCGCTGGAAAAGCGGTGCTGTCTTTTCCTTCTGCCATGGCGAAACAGAGCCGCGCGCGGAAGGGAATGGCCCTTTCGGTGCCTCGGTGGGCTTTTGGAGAAAGAAACCTTCCTTTTCGGCATTCTGAACAACGTGTCTGCTCATGGCGAAGGTCATTTCAATCCCAGCTCTTTTAACATCCGGTGGAAGTTTGGCGGGGCCAGTCCCAGTTTGCGGGCGGCATCGGCGTCGGAGTCGCTGTGCTTCCGGACGAATTGGAAATAGCTTTTCCGCACCCGTTTTTCCATTTCCCGCCAGGGCAGGATGTGAGCCGGGTCCCAGTCGAAAGCTCCGTTGCCGAGGGGAGTGGGAGGACGGTAGGTTTTCCCCAGGGCAATTTGAACGTCCTCGCGTTCGATCTGGGATTTGCCGCCAAACAGCAGCCGTTGCACCACGTTCTGCAGTTCGCGCACATTGCCCGGCCAGTCGTACTGTTGCAGAAGTTGCCGGGCGGCCGGGGTAACTTCCGGCCGTTCCAGGCGCATTTGCCGGGCAAATTTTTCCAGGAAATGATCCGTAAGTAAGGGAATATCTTCGCGCCGCTCTTTCAATTCCGGCACCACAATGGTGAACACGTTCAGGCGGTAAAACAGGTCTTCCCGGAAGCGTCTCTGTTGCACCGCATCCCAGAGGTTTTTGTTGGTGGCGGCAATGACCCGTACGTTGACCCGCAGCTTTTCGGTGCGTCCGATTTTGTCGATTTCTCCTTCCTGAAGGAAACGGAGCAGTTTGACCTGGGCGGAGAATGGGAGCTCGCCTACTTCGTCCAGAAAGGCGGTGCCCCGGTGGGCGACTTCCAGCAATCCCGGTTTTTCGGCGTGGGCACCCGTGAAGGCGCCTTTTTCAAATCCGAATAGTTCGCTTTCAATCAGTTCCGAAGGCAAACTGCCGCAGTTAATCGCCACGAAATGCTCGAAGCGCCGGGCGCTCTGGTAATGAATGTTGGCGGCCACCAATTCCTTGCCGGTACCGGATTTTCCCTGAATGAGCACCGTGCTGTCGGTCTCCGCCGCCCGGGCAATCTGGTGCTGCAGCGTGCGAATGGCTTCCGACTCACCGACGATCTTTTTCTTCTCTAAAATATGCTGAACGTTCTCCTTCAATTTCCTGCTGGAGCGCAGCCGCTCTTTCTCCAGTTGTTTCTTCTCGTAAGCGTTGAAGATGGTCAGAATGAAGTCGGTGGGCTGGTAAATGTAATCCACAATGTCGCCCGGATATTTGGTGCAGTACCACATGGCGCCGGCTTCAATCAAACGGTTAGCAAAATCAAAATCGCTGATGTTAATGGTCATTTTGGTGACCACCATGATCTGAATGGTGGGGTCAATCTCCTTCATGGCGCGGATCAATTTCTCACCGCTCAGTCCTCCGGCGATTTGAAAATCCATGATGACCACATCGTAGTTCCGGGTTTTACGTTTCAGCAATTCCAGGGCTCGTTGCCCGCTGGCCACCACATCTTCGATGATAATGCGGTTGGCAAAGGGGCGAATGGTGTTGCGGATTCGCCGCACATCGTACTCTTCGTCTTCAATTAACAAAATTCGGACTTTTCGATTGGTCATCATGCCTGGCTCCCCGGGGTTCCGTGTTGAATGGTGATGGTAAACCGACAACCTCGCGGCTGCAGGTTTTCTACTTCCAGATTCCAGCCGCAGCGCTGGGTGGCAATCTCGTAGGCAAGGTAACAGCCGAAACCGGAGTTGTGCAATCCCTTTTTGGTGGACACATTCTCCAGAAAAATTTTCTTGATTCCGGCTTCGTTTTCTTCCAGCAGCTCCGGCTGAATGCCGCGGCCGTTGTCTGCAATGGTCAGGCGGCTTTCCCGTTTCTCGGGATGGTAGCGCGTACAAATGGTGATGGTGACGTTCTTTTCCCCGGCGTGGTCCAGACTGTTCTGAATTAACGGTTCAATAATCTCCCAGATGACGAACTCGTTGATTGCCACCGGGGGAATGCGCTCGTCCAGGTCCAGTTCGAAACGGAAAAGATGCTTTTTCTCCGAAATGCGCAGGAAAATATTCTCCACAATAAAACGCAGTACCTCGTTGATGTCGGTGCGGAAAATGGGATTGCGAATGGTTTGCAACGGCAAATCGTACCATTTCATGTCGTAAATCACCCGGGAAATGAAATTGGCGTATTTTTCCACCCGGTACTTCACCTCTTCGATGTTAGACTCCGAGAGGACCGCCAGGTCTTCTTTAATGAAGCCCATCACCTTTTCCGCCTTGTGATGAGTGTGGTAAATGCGGCGGGTAAACTGTGCTTCTTTCTGGTGGTGAATTTCCACCCGCAGACGCTGTTCGCGCTCTTCGAAAAGCTGTTTCTGGGCCAGATCGCGTTCTTTTACCGTGTAAGAGGAAATGTAGAACATGGCCAGCAAGCCCAGTAAAATCAAGGCCACAAAAATCATGGCGGTTTCGTCGAAGCTGGCAATAATTTCGCGGGTAATGAAATTGAAATTGGGGGTATTGCGGACGTAAAGCGCGCCAGTAAACTCCCCTTTGGGGACGAACGGAACGAACACATGAAAGGTGGCGCGTCCTTCCCGGAAGCTGAAAATTTGTTCCTGCTGGCGGATTTTTTCCCGGATCTGGCGGTAGTAGCGAATGGCTTCGCTGTGGTCTTTGTCCGGGGGCGGAAGGTGGCTGTGGTCGTCGAAAAAATAGTGGAAGAGCACCTGGCCGTTGTCAATGGCGAAAATCCGGTTGCTCTCGGGAATTAAAATGCAAATGTCTTCCACGTTTTGTTGCAGGAGCGGTTGACTGAGAATGTTGTTTATTCCCTGAATGATTTTTCGAGCGGTTTCCGGAGTTAAACTGGCGCTGCTACTGGCGGTTTCTAACAGCATTTCCAGCGAGTTGGAGAGCAAATTGGCCAGGCGTTCGGCGGAATCCTGCTGGTACCAGTCCTGAGTTTTTACCAATAATTTTTTGAGAGAAGACTTGTGTACCAGCGACACCAGAATCTGGAAAAAAATCAGGACAATGAGCAGCACAAACAGATGTTTGAGTTCAAAGTGGTATTTGCGAAACTTGCGAATGACTTTTTCTTGAGCGCGACGCATAGGGCTTATTTAATCACAAATTTATTGCTGTTAATTAGCCGGGTGGCTTTTTGGAGCGCCTCCGCGATCGAAATTTCTTTTTTAATGGCCAGATGGGCGTAGTAAGAAATGATGTCGGAAATGCGGGTGTAATTTTCCAGAAAGGGACGGTGAATGCCCAT
>JAJRXE010000341.1 GCA_024276455.1 Calditrichota bacterium | reverse complement strand
TCGCTATTTGAACGAACAAAACACCTGGTTTAAACAACATTTTCCTGAATATATAAATCGCAAGATTGCGTATTTTACGGCTGAATTTGGCTTTCACGAGTCGCTGCCCATTTACGCGGGTGGCTTGGGTGTTCTGGCCGGCGACCACTTAAAAACCGCCAGCGACCTGGGACTCCCCCTGGTAGGAGTCAGTCTGTTTTATTACCAGACCTATTTCACCCAGGAGATTGATGTCCACGGCAACCAACTGGCTATTTACGATCCGCTTGTTCCGGAAGAATTGCCCATGACATTGGTTAAACAATCCGATGGGTCTCCCCTGCTGATTGAGATTCCCCTGGCAGACCGGACGGTGAAGGCTCAGATTTGGGAAGTGAAGGTCGGACGGGTGTCTGCTTTTTTACTGGACACAAACATTGCTGCAAATCAACCCGAGGATCGCAAAATTACCTCTCGACTGTACGGCGGCGATCAGGAAATGCGTATTTCTCAGGAAATAGTGCTGGGAATGGGCGGTGTAATTGCTTTGAACAAAATGGGAATTCACCCTGATATCTGGCACATGAACGAAGGGCACTCGGTTTTTCTGGTTCTGGAACGGTTGCGGAACCTGATTAACGAGCACCAACTCTCCTTCAACGAAGCACTGGAAGCGGTGGCAAGCCGCACGATTTTCACAACCCACACCCCGGTTCCCGCTGGTAACGATGCCTTCCCGTTGCATATTAAAGACAAATATTTTCGAAAATATTGGGAATCGGTTGGTATCCGCCGACATCAATTCATGGAGCTGGGATCGCAAGTGCAGCCGGAGGGGTACGAGATATTTAACCTGACAATTCTTTCCCTGAATCTTTCGCGGTTTCGTAATGCCGTGAGTAAATTGCACGGCGAGGTCTCCCGTAAACTCTGGAAAACCGTCTGGCCGGACATTCCGCCTAACGAGGTCCCTATTACCCACATTACCAACGGGGTTCACGTTCAGAGCTGGGTATCCCGAAAAATGCGGGAACTGTACCGTAAATATTTAACCATATCCTGGTACCAACAGCAGGACGATCCGAAATTCTGGGAGAACATCGATCAAATCCCGGATGAAACCCTCTGGCAAACCAAGCTACAACTGAAGGAACGAATGCTCAATCATATAAAGGAACGGCTGGAGAAACAGTATTTCCGCAACAAAGTGGGGTCGCTGCAGACCATTCGGGTCCGCCAACTGCTGCGCCCGGAAGTATTGACGATTGGTTTTGCCCGTCGTTTTGCGACATACAAACGGGGGACGCTGATTTTAAGAAATCTGGAGCGCCTGAAACGCATCCTCAATCATCCAGAAAGGCCGGTACAGCTTGTGTTTGCCGGCAAAGCCCATCCTAAAGACCAGGCCGGACAGGAACTGATTCGTCAGATTTATCAGATATCCTTGACTCCCGAATTCCGGGGCAAAATAGTCTTTGTGGAAAATTACGACATGGGGCTGGCCCGAGATCTAATTTCCGGCGTAGACGTCTGGTTGAACAACCCCATTCGCACCCAGGAAGCGTCCGGCACTAGTGGTCAAAAGGCTTCCCTGAATGGAGTGGTTAATTTCAGTGTTCTGGACGGCTGGTGGGAAGAAGGTTACAATGGTAAAAATGGCTGGGCTTTTGGCGACCGAGAGGATTTTGAATCCCAGGAAGAATTAGATTCCTGGGACAGTGAACAGCTTTACGACATTCTGGAAAATGACATCATTCCGTTGTATTACCAGCGTAACGAAAAAGGGTTGCCAGAAGGATGGATACAAATGATGCGGGAAGCCATAAAGAGCATCATGCCGCAATTTAATACCAACCGCATGTTGAAACAGTACTGGCAAAAATTGTATCTGCCCGCCATTCAATTCGGCGAACTGTATTCCCAGAATGATTTTGCGGTTGCAAAAGAAATTGCCGCCTGGCGAGAGAAAATTGAGTCCAATTGGTCCGATGTAAAAATAAAAACCTGTAAGATCCACTCCGATTCCGGAAAGAATGTTACGGTCCAGTTTGGAAAGGAAGTCACTATCGACGCTCAAATACATATTGGGAAACTGAGTCCCACCGATGTTAAAGTGCAGGTGTTCCTGGCCAAATTCCGCGATCATGAGCAGGTGCACGACAAAATTGAAGTCTTCGATTTACAATTAATAGAGTCTCTTGGTAATGGCGATTATTCCTACCGTGCGTCAATTAGACCTTCCGACAGCGGGAACTATTACTACACGGTGAGGGTGCTCCCCTACCACGAACACCTGATTAACCCGGTGGAATTGGGTCTGGCTTGCTGGGCAGACGGAATATTATGTTAAGGTCATTTCCCTGAGGTTTTACCGGTTGGTATTGTAAAAGTAATTCAGGGTGGTTAAACAGTTCCGGTATTCCGCTTCGTCAATGAAGTGAAATCGTACCAGGCGCCGAAGAATGGTTTTCGAGCGCCAGTAGAGCGCGTAATTCATTCGAGTGGGATTCATTCGAATCGGATTGGGAAGCACGGCCGCCAGACGCACCATTTCGTCCAGGGAAAGCTCCGCCGGTGTCTTGTGAAAATAGCTCCCTGCGGCCGCTTTGATTCCAAAAATTCCCGGTCCCCATTCCACAATATTAAAATAAATCTCCAGAATTCTTCTTTTGGAAAGGGTTTTGTCAAGCTTCAAGGCGAGCACCCATTCTCTGATTTTACGGCTGATGCTTTTTTTGGGCGTTAAATAAAGATTCTTTACCACCTGCTGGGTAATGGTACTCCCACCCCGTAAAAATTTCCCCTTTTCCACATTTTTTTCCAGCGAAGCCCTGACCTCAAACCAGTCAATCCCATGGTGTCCCCAGAAAGACGCGTCTTCAGCAACGACCACCGTCCGTTGAAAAAGTTTGGGTATTTGGCGTAAGGGGATCCAGCTAATTCGAGGCGGTTTTCTTTTTTGTCCCCGATATTTAACCAACATGTAGGCGGTAACCGTGGGATTAGTCGTTTTCCAGATGCTTACATCAGGTGCGGTAACATTAAAATAGATTACCACGCACAGGATTAGTAAAACATAACTAATCGCGTTGAATCCGAGGAAGAAAACCAGTCTTTTAATTTTCATGGAAACGTTTATTCGGGCTTCTCTTGCGAGAGTTCCAACAAAATACCGAAAAGGCTTTTCGGATGAACAAAGGCAATGAGCTTCCCCTCGGCCCCCTGGCGGGGCGTTTCGTCAATTAAGCGCAAGTTGTTTTGCTGGAAACGCTCTAAGGTTTCTTCAATATTGTCCACCCCCAGCGCAAGATGGTGGATGCCCTCTCCCCTTTTCTTCAGATATTTGGCAATGGGGGAATCCGGACCGGTCGGCTCCAGAAATTCCAGATTGGTGTCTCCCAGGCGAAATCCCACCACTTTCACTTTTTGATCTTCGACAACCTCTTCGAATGCAGGTTCAAGATGAAACAGGGTTTTAAACATCGTCTTTACAGAAGATACGGAGTTCACCGCAATGCCCACATGGTCGATCTTTTTAATCATTCCCTCCTCCTGGTTGCTCAGCTTAAACGGTAATTGGGCGACTCTTTGGTAATTTCCACATCGTGAGGATGGCTTTCTTTTAAACTGGCACTGGTAATTTTAACAAAACGGGCGTTTTCTTTTAGTTCCTGAATGGTGCGACAGCCGGTGTATCCCATGGCGGAGCGCAATCCCCCCACCATTTGAAAAACCGTTTCGCTTAATGGACCGCGATACGGAACCCGTCCTTCGATTCCTTCCGGAACAAATTTTTCTTTTTCCTGAACATCTTCTTGAAAATACCGATCCTTGCTTCCTTTCGCCATCGCGCCCAGCGATCCCATTCCGCGGACCTGTTTGTAGCGGCGACCGTCCAACAATATGGTTTCACCCGGACTTTCCTCGGTTCCAGCGAACAGACTTCCGATCATCACGGAATCCGCCCCGGCTGCAATGGCCTTGGGGATATCTCCGGTAAATTTAATCCCGCCGTCGGCAATGAGGGGCACATCCCATTCTTTTAATTCCCGGTACACCTCCATGATAGCCGAAATCTGCGGCACGCCCACTCCGGTCACCACGCGGGTGGTGCAAATGGAACCGGGACCAATTCCCACTTTCACCGCATCGGCACCCGCTTCCACCAATGCACGGGCGGCTTCGCGGGTGGCGATGTTGCCTGCAATCAATTCTGCATCCGGAAAGGTTCTCTTAAAATCCCGCACCGTTTGCAACACTTTTTCGGAGTGGCCGTGGGCGGTGTCAATCACGATAACATCCACCCCCCTGGACAACAATAACTCCGCTCTTTCCAGGGCGGCGCTCCCCACCCCAATCGCCGCTCCCACCCGCAATCGTCCGTGTTCATCCTTACAGGCATTGGGATATTTGGCCTTTTTTTGAATATCTTTTACCGTGATCAGCCCCTTTAAAAATCCATTTTTGTCCACTACCAACAGTTTTTCGATGCGGTGTTTCTGGAGAATGGCTTTCGCTTCTTCCAGGGTGGTTCCTACGGGTGCGGTAATCAGATTCTCTTTGGTCATGAGATTGGCAATCGGCTGTTCCAGGTTGGTTTCGAAGCGTAAATCGCGGTTGGTAATAATGCCCACCAACTTCTTATTTTCCACCACGGGAATACCGGAGATCCGGTAATATTTCATCATGCGCAGCGCTTCGCGGATGGAGGCGGTGGGCGGCAAGGTAATCGGATCCAGAATCATGCCACTTTCGGAGCGCTTTACCCGGTCCACTTCCGCCGCTTGTTCTTCCGGAGTCAGATTCTTGTGGATGATGCCAATGCCACCCTCCCGGGCCAGTGCAATGGCTAATTCCGACTCGGTCACGGTGTCCATAGCAGCGGAAACAATGGGAATATTCAACCGGATGTTACGGGTTAAGCGGGTTACCACGTTTGCTTCCGCAGGTATGATATGTGAATGGGCTGGTACCAGTAAAACATCGTCAAACGTTAAACCTTCGTACAGTATTTTATCCATTCTCATCCTCTGGCCATTTTTTTCTGAAATTTTGTGCCCCAATTTAACGGATCAAATTATTAAGACAAGAAAAAAGTGAAAAAAAACGCCCCCATATTGGCACTATTGTGCTCGAATCACCATATATTTATTCAAACCAACGTTTTAAGGCTGCGATAAGTTCCTCCAGACTGGGGAATATTTTCGATTGGACCGGCAAGGAGTTCAAAAAATGGCGACCGTACATTTTTTTGATCACCCGATTGTCCAGAATGATGACGGCGCCGTAATCGGTTTTGGAACGAATTAAACGGCCGAATCCCTGCCGAAACTTAATGACTGCTTCCGGGATGGTGTAGTCGAAGAACGGATTACCGCCTTCCCGCTTGATTTTTTCAATTTTCGCCTGAATCAGCGGCTCGGTGGGTACGTCAAAAGGAAGTTTTGTGATCAGTAAGAGCTCCAGTGACTCTCCCGGAACATCCACTCCTTCCCAGAAACTGTCGGTGCCAAACAGCACGGAATTGGTCTGCTGTTTGAAATAGTTAATAATGGCGTGCCGGCTTCCGTTAATCCCCTGGGCATACACCGGCACCCGGTGGGATTCGTAAACCGCTCGAAGCGTCTCGTAAAGATCGTTCAGCAGCGCATAAGAGGTAAACAGCACCAGGGTTCCCCGGTTTAGTTCCGTTGCCAGAAGGGTTAGAATTTCTTTCAAAGCATCCCGGAATTGGGCGGAGCGGGGATCGGGAATAAAGGAAGGAATAGCCAGAAGTACCTGCTCGTCGTATTGAAAGGGAGACGCCAATAAAACGGTTTCCAAACGCTCGGGATCCACCCGGTCCAAGCCGATTCTTTTCAAGAAATAGTCGAAACGTTTGCCCACGGTCAGAGTGGCGGAGGTAAATACCGCCGTATTCAGATTACTGTACAGTCGTTCATTCAAAAGTTCGGCAATGTCCAACGGCGCTCCGTAAAGGCGACTGTCGTCACTGTTTTCTTTTGCCGGGAGCTCGAACCAGTAAACCCAGTTGTCCCATTCGGCCGATACCAGAAATTGCAAGGTGTTGATGAGCGTGTCGATCTGGGTGAATTGAGCCAATATTTCCTGATATATTTGTTTTTGGTAGCGTAAGGCTTCCTCCGGCAATTCTTTCAGTATCTCCAGAATTTCGTGCAAGGAGGTTAAAAGCTTCTTCAGTTCACTGATTAGTTCTGAATAGTAGTTTTGAATGCGTTCAAGCAAGCCGTCTGCCCGGGAGTACCGATGCTTAAGGGTCTGGGAATTGTTGCTTTGTTCGGGAATAAGTTGACGCAATTCCTGGGTTAGAATTCGAAAAAATCCCTGGGTAACCTCCCAGCAACGCTGCACCTGTTTGCTGGCCTTTTCTCCCTGACCTTTCAACAAATTTTTCTGGTTCTCCTCAATGCTTGCCCGAAAAAGTCGTTTTTGCAATTGCACCAAGACTCCGGTTTCCAGGCGTTCTTTCCAGAAAAGTTTTTTCAGAGTGTCCCGGAAATTCCACAGAGAGATTTCCATTCCCAGGTAATCGGTGGCCACCTTCTCCACATTATGGGCCTCATCGAAAATAACATTGGTGTATTTAGAAAGAATGGCCTGATCCGAGGCAAGATCGGAAAATAACAACGAGTGATTTACCAGTACCAGATGGGCATCCCGGGCGTTGTTTCGGGCACGCATTAAGTAACATTTGTCGTAATATTTGCAGGCCTTTCCGGGACAATAATTGTTTTCGGCAATAAATTTGCTCCAGAGGGATAAATTACGCTCCACCGCAAACCCACCGTTTTCGGCAATATCTCCCGTTTCGGTGTGTTTAACCCATAAATAAAGAGGGAGAATCTTTATCCGCTCGTACGAAGACAGGCGGTACTTCATGTCCGAAAGGATGGTCGCCCACTTGTCCAGACAAAGGTAGTTCGCCTTCCCTTTCAGGAGCACCGCTTTGAATTTCTCTTTTAGAATGCTATGCAAGATGGGAATATCTTTAAAGAACAACTGTTCCTGCAGGTTTTTGGTATTCGTGCTGATGATCACCCTGCCGTACGGCCCATAATTTTTCACACTCCATTTTATGGCCGGAAGCAGGTAAGCCAGGGATTTCCCGGTGCCGGTACCCGCTTCCACCACCAGGAACTTCTGTTCGTTGAAAGCTTTCGCCACTTCAATGGCCATCCGTTGCTGGGAAGTACGCATTTCGAACGTGCCAAACTCCCGGGCCAATTCCCCGGTTTCACTAAAAAATTCCCCGATCTCTTCCACATCGATGGGTTCCACCTCCAATTTCCCAATCGAAGGGGCAACCTCTTCCCCGATGATATTGTAAAAATTGGCCTTCACTTGAAACAGCTCTCGATCGATTCCGGAAGGAAAATGATATTTACCGGAAGATAACAAAGACGCCAGATTAAAAAAGAGGGTTTTCAACGGTTCATCGGTCGGTTCCAAAATGTCCAACATACGTTGGATGTCCCGAAATTCCGTCCGCAAAGCAATGGCCAATAGACGGAGAAATAGCTCACCGGCTACTTCCGCATCGGGCAGCGCCCGGTGTTTTACCGGCTGGGGAATTTCAAAATACTCCGCCAGCGCTCCCAGCGAGAATTGATGCAAAAACGGCAAAAAAGTTCGAGCCAGCACTACCGTGTCAAAATACTCGTTACCCAGATAGCGAAATGGTTTCATTTTTTCGCCATCTGCGTGCTCATTATTGGCTTTGCGGAAATGGTATTCCAGAAAAGGTAAATCGAAATTGGTATTGTGAGCAACCACCGGCAAATCACCCACGAAATCCAGAATCTGTTCCCACACCTTCTCAAAGGACGGCGCATCTTTTACGTCCTGATCGGTCAGGCCGGTGATGCGGGAAATAGGTAGAGGAATGGGTTTGGTTGGCTTAATTAACAGACTTAGCTGCTGCTCCGGCTTCCCGTCAATGAAACGAATTCCCCCAAACTCAATAATGTCGTCTGTTAAATAGTTCAGTCCGGTTGTTTCCAGATCAATGGCGACAAATTCTTTAAGACGCAATTCCGCTAATATTTCAGGCGTTAAATCGGACATAATCCTTTTCTGTTTTCCTGCAGAAATTTACATTATTTTTCTGGAGATGGCTATTGAAAAGAAAGGTTGTAAAAAGAAAAAAGGGAAGCCGTTCACGGTTGGCTTCCCTCCGCAAATAATGAATAATTGAAATGCGTTTTACTGGACGGTGTCCATAAGCATGGGTTTATGAGGAAGAACTTTTTCTGAATCGAGCTCACCCCGATTCACTTCAATCGTTTTAATACTTTCGGCGCACAAATATTCTTGCAGTGCCCGGGTAGCAATCCATGGATCTACCGTGTCTCCACATGTAAACACATCCACGGCGGCATAGCCATATTCCGGCCAGGTGTGAATGGCTAAATGCGATTCCGCAATCACGACCACTCCACTCACTCCATGGGGATTAAAGGTGTGGAAGACCGAATTCACAATGGTTGCTCCACATTCGATCGCAGCTCGCTTCATATAGATTTCAATCTTCTCAACATCGTTCAGAATCTCGCGATCACATCCATAAAACTCAGCCAAGATATGACGACCCAGTGCCTTCAATTCAACTCGTCCTCCTTTTTTAGTAGTTCACAATTAATATTTCCGCTTCTTTCTTGGATAAATTTTTCAAGGAAATCATATTATCGAAAAAGACGTAAAAGCAATCTCCCCGGTTTAATATTTTCTTCTCATCCTCCACCTGTACCTGTATATTCCCTTTCACCACAAAACCAAACCCTTCATCTTCTTCAAAATGTCCTTTGTATTCGGCGTTCGGCTCCAGGGTTAATAACAGAGGTTCCATTTCCAGATATTTCAGTTTGGGAATCAGGCTTTCTATTTTATAAGATTTCGTCGTCGTACTGGGAATCCGATCTTTTCGGGTAAAGATGTTCTTCTCCCGTTCGGTCATATCGCTAAAGAAAGAGGAGAGATCAACTCCTAAAACATCCAGAATTTGTTTTAAGGTCGTCACCGAGGGAACCGTTCGATCTCGTTCGAGTTGAGAAATAAAGCCTTTTGTCAGCTCGGCTTTGTCCGCCAACTCCTCGATAGTCAATCCCCGTAACTTTCTTAATCGTCGTATTTTAGATCCAATTTTCATATACTTGTTTTCTAATATAAACTTTTTCTTTATTTAAGCGAACAAATTTAATTTTCCGAAAAAGCATTTTCAAGTTATTTTTTAATTTTTATTAAAAACTCTGTTTAATTTAATAAACATTTCTTTGTTAAAAACAACTAATATGATGCATTAAACAACCGTAGGTTACAGCGTTTTACCACACATTTTCCGTGGCAACCTTGGAGATAAGAGAACGATTTTTACATTTTAAAATGAAGAAATAGCAGATTTGTCTTGACAAGACTCAGATTCCAATGTAATTTTTGCCAAATTTAATTCAAAAAGAGGAGGTACTATGAAGAAGTTACTAATTTTAACAGTTATTGTATTTGTCGGTTTAATGGTTCTGGTGGCCTGCAGCGGCGAGAAAAAGGCCGGTGAACAGGCAGCAACCAAAACTGAAGCCGCCGCCGAGCAGAAACTCGATATTACCCCCGATATGCTGGCCACGCCGGTGGATTTAGCCTGCGGAATGGATTTGAAAAATCACGAAATTGCCGATACGGCCATTTACCACGGCAAAGTGTACGGTTTTTGTAGCAGTGACTGCAAAGCGACCTTTAAAGCGAACCCCGATTCGTTTCTGGCTAAAATGCCCAACATGGAGAAAATGGAAAAAGGCGAGCACGAAATGGAGGGTCAACACGACGAGAAGAGCGAAGGTGAACACGACAAAATGTAAAGAATCCAAGTATTGGAATAAAAAAGGGGAAGTTTTGCTTCCCCTTTTTTGTTTGGGAGCTTTCACCTTAATTTTTTGCCCCTGCGGGCCGCTCCTTTTTTGGTAGCAATGCTTGAATGACCAGGACAACACCAATAAGGATGAGGAGAACCGGCCAGTACCGGTCAACAATTGTGACGAAAACAGCGGCTGGAATTCTTCCGAGATAGTGAAGAAAGAAAAAGATTCCCAGAATTAACAAGAGATTACCAAAAAGTAATTGGGAAAGGTTTCTCCGGTTGAACAGGTAGTTCATATAAAAACTTAATCCTGCAAAAATGGTAAAAAAGCTAAGATTCAGTCCCCGGGTGGGCCAAAATAAATGCATTTCGGCCAGCCCATAATAAATTCCGAGGAATAATAAAAAGGAACCGAGAAAAGATAGCCCGGTGGCTTTGGAATGAATTCCCCGGTAAAAAATGTAACCGCCCAGTACGATTAATCCGCTGCTCTTTAAAATTCCGAAAGACAGAATGTTTATGCCACTCTGGTGCAGTAAAATTAGAAAGCCAATAACAACCAACACGATTCCGGTAGTTACATTATTTTTCATGTTTACTCTTTGGTTTGAAATTCATCCGGTTTTTCAGGAAAAACAAAAAATAATATTACATAAACCAGTACCCCCAGACCAAAAGAGAGGAGAGTACCCAGCACCCAGAGCAATCGCACAACAGAAGGATCGATCTTAAAGTATTCCGCCAACCCTCCGCAAACCCCGGCAATCATGCGATTGGTGCGGCTCCGATAAATTTTGTCGATTTCCGGAATTTTTGCCGCAAGAGAATCCTCCTCCGCAGGGAGATTCTTTTTCTGTGCCGCCAGAATAAGCAAAATCCCCAGAGCGATCAGAAAAATAGCCCAGATGCTGGACCAGGGGATGCTCCAGAAATGGAAAAATTGAAAGAACCCCATTTGGCGTAGCAACAGCAAAATGCCCAGGACAATAAGTAAAATGGCCCAGAACATGGTTTTATCCCGGGATGCCTTCGATTCCGCAGGTTCCTGATTCGGATTTTCGGGAATAATAATAATGGCTGCCAAATACATGAAAAGCCCAATCATGCCCACGAAACTGAAAATCACAAATAAAATGCGAAATATGTTAGGATCAATCTCAAAATACTCTCCCAGGCCACCACAAACTCCTGCAACAAAACGATCGACCCGCGAACGATAGAGCTTTTTAATTTCCTTTTCTCTCTCCTCCATTGGCACTTTCCTTAAGTTTAGTTTAGTTTTCTTTACGGAATAACCTTGTTAAGGTTACGAAAAATATGAATTTAATACGTGGTAATATGGTGTAATATTTCTGGGAATAAAAGAACAATTTTTACAAAATATGTTTGATCTCTAAGATTTCATATTTCAAGATTCCGGCGGGAACTTTGATCTCCACCGTCTCCCCTTTCGTTTTACCTAAAAGAGCTTTTCCTACGGGAGAGGTGGTGGAAATTTTGTTTAATTTAAAATCCGATTCTTCCGGCGAGACCAGAGTGTATTCCACTTCTTTATCTCGAATCAAATCCTTTAAACGGATGGTGGAAAGAATGGTGACCTTGTCCTTCACAATATCCTCTTCTTTTAAAATTTTTGCCCGGTGAAGGGTTTGTTCTAACTGGGCAATTTTGTTTTCCAACAAAGACAAAGCTTCTTTGGCCGCGTGATATTCCGCATTTTCTTTCAAATCACCAAAGTCCCGTGCTTCGGAAATTTTTTGGGACAACTCCGGACGTTTTACCTGTTTTAATTCATCCAACTCCTTCTTTAACTTCTCGTAACCTTCTTTGGATAAATAGATATAATCCGGCATACGCAACTCCTTTAGTTATTAACCATGTTTTTTTTCTTGGCAAATTTTTCTACTCGTTCTACGCTAATCATTCCTTTCACTTTGTTGATTGAATTAATGATCCGCGTCAGGTGAGGTAAATTTTTGACTTCCACAATAATTTTTCCCATCACCAGTTTATCTTTGGTTCGCAAATCGATATGCAAAATGTTGGTATTGTGGGAAGAAATGACCTGAGTGATATCCCGGAGTAAATTCTTCCGGTCTTCGCCTAAGAGAGACAATTGAACCTTGAAACGTTCCTCCGCCTCCACCGTCCAGTAAACCTGAATGGTCTGATCTTTTTTGTCCACCAGGCGCAGCATGTTGGGGCAATTCACCCGGTGAATGGTTACCCCCTTTCCGCGGGTAACGTAACCAATAATTTCGTCTCCCGGAACCGGCTGACAACATTTGCCTAGGTGAACCACAATGTTGTCGATGCCCTCCACCTGGACCGCCGATTGGCGCTTTCCGCGACGAAATATTTTTTGGATGATGCTTTCTTTTTCTTTCTCTACCTGGTCATCACTCAGGGAAGAAATGATTTTTTCGATGGAGACCTCTCCCCTGCCAATGGCCGCTTTCAGGTTGGCCTGATTTTCGAAATGTAATTTGTGGGCCAGTTCCTCTAATTTTTCTTCGCTGTACTTAATATGAAATTTGCGAAAATATTTGGTGAGGATTTCATCCCCCAGTTTCAAGCTGTGTTCAAACTGGACTTCCCGGAGATATTTGCGAATGTGGTGCCGGGCTTTGCTGGTTTTCACAAAGGTTAACCAGTCCTGACTGGGATGCTGATTCACACTGGTAATGATTTCCACCTGGTCTCCACTATGTAACTCTTCTCGCAACGGGACAATTCTCCCATTCACTTTGGCACCGATACACTGCAACCCCACTTTGGTGTGGACTGCAAACGCAAAATCAACCGGTGTCGCCCCTTTGGGAAGCTTAATTACATCCCCTTTGGGCGTAAATACAAAAACTTCATCCTGGTAGAGATTAATCTTCAGGCTGTCGATGAAGTCCTTGGCATCGACGGTTTCTCCCTCATCGTACTGGTCCAGTAGTTGACGAACCCAGACCAGTTTTTCCTCCATATCGTTCTCATTTTCCGCGGAACGGCCCTCCTTGTAACGCCAATGGGCGGCAATACCCATTTCAGCCACCCGGTGCATTTCCCAGGTTCGAATCTGGATTTCAACCATGCGACCACCGTGATCCACCACGGTGGTATGCAGGGACTGGTAACCGTTAAATTTGGGCATGGCAATGTAGTCTTTAAAACGTTCATAAATGGGGATGAACAGATTGTGCACCAGACCCAACACATAGTAACACTGCTCCACATTTTCCACAATAATCCGAATGGCAAAGAGATCGTAAATCTCTTCCAGGGGTTTGTTGCGATTACGCATCTTTTTGTAGATGCTGTAAAGATGCTTTGGGCGACCGGTTACCTCAGCCTTGATCCCGTGCTTTTCCAATTCCGCTTTGATGGGCTGAATTAGGCGTTCGATATAACGTTCCCGCTCTTCCTTTTTTTCATTCAAACGGCGGGCTAATTCTGTGTACGATTTATTATCGATGTATTTAAATGCCAGATCTTCCAGTTCACTCTTCAATTTCGACATTCCAAATCGATGGGCCAGCGGAGCGTACACATCACGGGTCTCGATGGCGATACGCATGCGTTTGCGGGCCGCCACGTGTTGCAAGGTGCGCATGTTGTGCAGCCGATCGGCAAATTTAATGATGATGACCCGAATGTCTTTGGCCATGGACAACAGCATCTTACGGAACGTTTCCGCTTGGCGCAATTCCAGGCTCACCGATTTCCGGCCGCTGATCTCGCTAATTTTCGTGACCCCATTTACCAAATTGGCGACATCCGGGTTGAAAAGTGTTTGAAGATCTTCCAGACTGTAACCGGTATCTTCGACCACGTCGTGCAATAATCCGGCGGTAATGGTTGTACTGTCCATACGCAATTGGGCCAGAATCTTGGCCACGTTCATGCAGTGGTCAAAGTAAGGCTCTCCGGAGTAACGGTACTGATTTCGGTGAGCCCACAATCCAAACCGAAACGCTTTTTCCAGCATTTCGGTGTTACAGGACTGATTGTACGAACAAACCTCCTTTATTAGTTCCTCGAAATCCTTTTGATAGGTCTCTAGCAGTTCTTTGTACCGTTTGTCGTTTTGATCAATTTTTAACATAGTATCCCTAATCTTAAAGAATTCATTCTCTTTAAGATTCCCTAAAATATTAATAATCAATTAATTGGAATTAACTTTTAAAAGTCCCCGTTCGATTAAAATACGAGTAAATCTCGGTTTGTAAATCAAATCAAACTGCGCCTCTTTGTCCGGAAATAGGGTCAACGCATAATCTTTTGCCGTTTGAATGTATTCCAACGCCCTCGGAAGGGTCAGGTCTTCCGTCTGAGCTAATAGCTGTATGGTTAAATTCACCATTAATTGTAAGCGCCGCAGCCGCCGGTTTTCGTCTTCCAGTAATTTTTTGTCCACCGTAATTCGATCCTTACCTATTTTTATCAAAACTAACGATAGAAGTTAATAAATTCAAGTATTTATTCAACTGTTCACATCTATTTTCATGTTACCAATTATTCTCTTGCTTGGTTCCCGGGCAATTCTCCCAACGGATTTTTTCCGTTCGGTGCAGACAAGTATTTTTATTTGATTTGGCAACGGAGCATTGCGTATATTGGGGAGGTAATTAAATTGAAGAAAGGAATTTGCCATGCGTTATTTTCTGATTGTTGCGCTCTCCCTCGCTCTGGCGGTTGGCTGCAGTAAGAGCGAGAAAGAAAAACCAGCAGCAAAGAGTCCGGAGACCAAGCCGAAAGTAGAACAGCCCACCCAACCCCAGCATCAAAT
>JAJRXE010000340.1 GCA_024276455.1 Calditrichota bacterium | reverse complement strand
TATCGGCAATAACAAAGACTTGAAATTTCTCCTTGGGATAATCGAGGTTCAGGCACGATTGAAGAGTGGCTGAAATTGATTTTTCTTCGTTGTGGGCAGGGATTAAAACTGCAAATTTCACCCCTCCATTACTGTCGATCATTTCCGGAAATGGTTTTCGATTCCAGTAGGCCACAATTGCCAGGAATAGGTAATAAAAGGCAACCGATACCGCGAAAACTACTAAGAGAAAGACAAGCGCATTTAAAACCATAAAGAATTTTCCAGTTTAATTTTGACCCCTTTCTCGTTAAATCTCGAACGGGACAATTGCTTTAACCAAGCCTTTCCAGGCTGGAACAAAAGTAACTTTCGCTTTCAATGCTTTGAGGTAATATTTTAAAGCTTCCCCCCGCCGATGGGCCATCTCTTTTTCTTTCCAACCACGATTAAAATAAGTATGCGCCCAGGCCAATCTCACCACATCTCTGGATAAATAGTCCGAATATTCCCGGGAGAATTTTTCCATGATCCGTAAAATGCACTGATAACGCTTCTCGTAATTATGCGACATTTGTCCCGACCAAATCCGATAATAAAAAGCCTTTTCATTCAAAAACGCAAATTCGTATTCGGTAGAAATCCGTAACCATAGATCCCAATCAATACTCATTGGCAGGGTTTCATCAAACCCACCAAAACGTTGAAAACATTCTTTTCGGACCACCGCGGAACTAAAATTAACGAAATTATCAATAAATAATTGATTGGTCACCTTCCCGCTGTAATACCGTTTGTACGGCTCCCTCTGAATGACATTTCCATTCTCGTCAATATATTCTACATCGGAATAAACGACGCCTATTTTCTCCGATTGACTAAATAGATGTAGCTGTTTTTCTAATTTATCAGGTTTCCAAATATCATCTGCGTCTAAAAAAGCGACAAATTCTCCCCGTGATTCCCGAATCCCCCGATTCTTTGCCTTCGCCTGGCCCTGATTCTCCTGGAAAATATAGCGCACGCGCGGATCCTTTTTATAGGGCTCCACTACCTTGCGGGTATCATCTTTAGATCCATCGTCAATAATAATAACCTCAATATTCGAATAGGTTTGATTAAGAGCGGATTCAATGGCAAAAGGAAGATACTTGCCCATGTTGTAGGTGGCTGTAACAACACTCACCAGCGTTGTCTCATTCATCAGTTTTCTTCCCTCAATTTTATTGTTTCTTCGTAATTTACATATTCGGTCTTTTACCAAATAATTTGAAGGAAATTAATTTTACCTCAACAGAATTGGGTACTATGGGGATTTGGGTGAAGCAGATAAAAAATTTGGGATAATCAATTTACTCAATTATCCCAAATTCTCTCGCTCCCATTATTTTCGGCAGAACTTCGTAACAACGGATTTTTTCATCGGGAACGGCAATAATCCCCAGATGAAAAAAGTGATTAGACTACTTTGAAATCCTTAATCCCTTTGGAATAGCCGGCGGAAGCGCTCCGACATCAATTGTTCCGGAGAAATGCAATTCATAGGGGGTGTTTGCATTGTCTGTGATGTCCGTGGGCAGATCAACAGTGCCCAAACCGGCAATAGTCGCTTTATGGCCACTTCTGGTTTCTTTTCTCACCGTAGAAACGTTTTTGGCTTTTAACAAAGCGTAGTCAATTAATTCGAGTTTGGCGATCCCGGAACTATTTGTTTGTCCAGTATAAGTGTTTCCGGTATTGTCATTTACATAGACCGGTCTATTGGGAATGGGGTTTCCGTTGGCATCCAGGGCCTTAATATACAAAGAATGGCCAATTAAAATCTTGTTTTCGCTCCCTTCTGCAGTCTGTACATACACATCGCCCACATCCAGACCAACATCGGCTGCATGTTTCGTATCGATCAATGTAATAAAGGCATCATACACATAATAACCGGTAAAGAAGGTGCTTCTCTCTCGATTATTCGGTTGTCCACCAATCAACCTTTGAACTTCCGCTTTGATTTCATCTTTTAAATCTTGAAGAACTTGAGGAGTTACATAGGTATTATTGGGATCAAGAGGAAAATTATATTGAGGAGAATCGATAGCTTTTACAAACCAATCATAGGTTTCGTCCCCATCGATCCATTTTAAGGTGTTATTTTCTATGGCTTCCTGATAACATCCACCATCATAACCGGCTAATCTCAAAATGTAATTATTCGAGGCAAATATATTATTCTTTATTACATCCTGAGCGAAATTATCGCTCTTTCCCTGTTCCTCAAAGGTAATCGCATTCGCATATTCGATATCATTGGGAGGACTGGTCAAAATCGCTCGAAATTCATTATCGTAAATATAATTGTGCATTCCTCCATGAATACTCAAATAAGCACCCGACCCGGCCGTATTTTCCGACCCGGCAATCGCCAGACATTTATTTTGATAAAATTTATTATTATCAGCATCGTAACGGATACGAAATGCTGGCGGATTCAGTCTTTCTCCGTATTCCTGGTTAGGGAGTTCGTGAACAACAATCAAATTGTCTCTGGCCACATGATTACTTCCGGCGTTAAACAGAATACCACGCCCATTCGTTGGCAAAATCAGGTTATTATAAATCGAAACACCACTATTCCGATAAAGCCAAACCCCATACCCATTGGTAGCAAAGCTTGAATGTCTCAACAGGTTGTTGTAAATCTCTGAATTTGGTCCACAAACAATCGCCGAATTACCGCCAATCACAATATTGTTGTACGCAACAATTTTTCCACTACCCTTAATAGTGGCTGGTCCTTCATGGCGGTTTTCAGTGGAAGTAGATTTATTGACACAGTAGGAGTCGTGTATGATGATATTTGCCCAGTTTGCGTGAACACATGCCCCATCTCGACCACCGGATTCCAGGTACATATTCTGTATTATTAAAGGGCTCTGCGCGTACATTCCTCCAATTGCTGCTGCCCACGTCCCGTTCCTGCCTCCCCAAATGACTTTTCCATTTTTAATGAGGGTATTTTTACCTCCACTTCCTCCCTGCGCCGTCCGCGAGTAGTTCACATCATCGGATCCTAACTTCGACGCACTTCTCTGACGAAAAGGATATATACCAATGGTACCATTCCGATCCGAAGTACCGAAAACAATGGTGTGTCCATTGAGATCAACTGTAATATTATCAGCAGTAATAAATACAGCTATTCCTGCTGCGGTAAAATCGGTCTGAAAGACATAAGTAGCTCCCGCCGAATTAAAAAACAACGCACCGTCTGATAAATTTTGCTGGATCCAGGCATCATCAACATTAATGATGTTGCCCTGAGCAAGCAGTGAACTCAAACCCGAGAAAAAGAAAACATATATTAATAAAATCTCCGACCACCTTCTTCGCCAGTATGTCTCGCCCTTCTGGTTAGCCCTATTCTCAATCCTTTGCCTCTTCATAAACAATCATCCTCCTTACAAAATAAGATGTAATTTACTAAATCGTATTGATGTAAAAGCAATATTAGTGCCAGCTAAGATTACAATACTGTTGCAGAAGACAGCCACGAAAAACAATTCAATTGTAAAATAATTTTACAAACATGTATGGTTGTTTTTAAATGAATTAATACGAATAAGTTTTTAAGACTAATTGTTGAAGAGTAGAAGAGGCTTCCATGATTGATGGGGTGGAATCATATCGAGGTGGTTTAATTACATAATCACGGTATCTTTCAGGATTATCATCTTCCATTCCGTCAGATACTGCCCTAATTATATTGTACAATTCCCTGGCGGTAACATAGTGTAAAATATATTTCTTCCCATCATTATATTTTGTTTCCAGCTGGCTAAATATCTGATCCATTTCCTCGCCCAGCACTGCGCCGGCATCTATGGCGCCGTGAGTATGAGCCTTTAAAATAACCCAATTTGTCTGTCCTTTAATATGAATAGCGGTGTTTACCCACCCTTTAACCTTTTTCTCGGGACCTGGTAATTCACCATCAATTACATCTCCGGTTATTCGTAAACTAAAAAAATTGCGGTTTTTAAAAAAGGGGAAAAGAGGTCCTTGAATAATCATTAACCCCTGATTATTAGAAGTGTTTTTTTGTACCGGTTTACCATTGTCATAGGACTTTGGCCGCTCGTTATCGCCTTCTACATAAAAAATCGTGTTAATCATTTTTGGATTCGCTTCATCCAGCGAGGGGAAGGTAAAATCTGCGTAGCAACCCGTTTGTCTTAGAATAGATATTTCGTTGTTAACGCCGCAAAATTTCCCATTCCTGGAATTATTGAGCGCCCAATCTCCGTGAATAAATGCATACCGCTTTCTTCCGTTTTCTTCTCCGAATATGCCAAATTTGCTGTATTCATCAATACACTGTAAAATTGTATTTTTAAAATTTCGAGCTGTATCGGGCCGCGTTTTTCAATGGTGAATGTGCAGTTCAATTTCCCCGTACCCGTCTTCACAAAGAGAAACCAATTTTTTCAGGCTACCGAATAGATGATAATGCGGCGGGAAAAACCAGGTTCTTTTCGGTTTATTACCAAAATGATCCTGATGTTTACTGGCCAATAACGGATATTTTTTTAATAATTCATCTACACGCGTTTTTTCAATTTCTGAGGAAACTTTACCAGTCCCTGGTTCGTAGTGGTCTACCAAACAGAATAATATATGAACAGGATAATTTTTTCTTTTTAAATTGCTAAGAAAATAATCAAAATTCCATTTTACCGATACTTTTAGTAAAAAGTTTAATTTCCAGAGAACATCCATGTTTCTTTCCGTGTCTGGTACGATTTATTTGATTTTAAAAACTATTATGTTAAATACATGTCGATGTACCACCGGTTTTTTAAATAAATTTTACGTTAGCGAAAAATTAAATAAAACAGAGTAAATCACATATTTAAATATTCAGAAAATAATTGAATGCCGCATAAATCAAAAATATTGCCACCGGAATGTCCAAGAGGGGGAGGATCATTTAAAGGCATTCTGCATTTTATTCATCGTAATCCGAATTGCTTTTTGTCTTTCATGTTTCTCAATATTTCCCGGCAGTAAGTGATATTCCTGCAATTTATGTACTAATCGAAGAAAAACAGGTTCATGGCTGTATGCTTCGGCTACAATTTCTTTGTAATTCTCGTTTGCTCTCTCATTTGCCAACTTTAATGGGGAGACCTTTTTCTTCGAACTTAATATTAAAAGCCTTTTTATCATTTCTTTTAAACTCTGCAAGAATTCTTGCACCTGAACATCTTCAAGAGAGGTAGAATGTCCCATCACATGCCCGCACACACCACCTCCATTTACAATATAATCCGGTAAATATGTTATTCCCTTTTTCTCCAGGACCATCAGCGCTTCATCCGTACAGGGGACATTGGCTACCGGGATTAGAACAGAAGTATCCAATCCGCTGGCGACTTTTTCATCAATACTATGAACCCGAGCACCGGGCACGAAAATATCCGTCTTCACATTGAAAAGATCCTCTTTCCGCAAATTTTCCCATTCTCCCCTTTCCAAAATCCACTCACTTCCGTTTTTCTTTTGTTGATCCAGCAAATTATCGATATCCAAACCCTTCGGATTATATACCGCCCCTAAACGATTGGAAACCCCTACCACTTTGATTCGGTAATCCTTTAAGAAACTTATTAAAAATTTAGCCACACTTCCAAATCCCTCGATAGCAATTTTAGTATCTTCCGTTTTCCATTGTTTATGCTCCATCCATCCCTGAATGGCCGCAAAGGCGGAAACAGCAGTTCGAAAAGATGAGCCAGCATCCCCGGTAGGCGAAAATCGAATGCCAATTCCCGCATAGAAAATGGCCAAATCGGGCCGATAAAAATTCATGTCTGTCCAGGGAGACCAGACATTATGTTTTATGAGCGGTTCAAGATGCCGGGCAGCAGTTTGTAGCAATAGCTTTTTTCGTTCTGGATCTTCGTCGTACTTGATTTTTAATCCCGCTTTTGCCCCTCCTTGCTGAATGCCGAAAAAAGAATACTTATAAGTCATGGCTCTGGCAAGCAGTTGGACCTCTTCTTTGGTTACATCCTCAACGCAACGCATTCCGCCAGAAGCCCCATACTTTCCCATGGAATGAATACACACATACCCCTCCAACCCCAGGGACGGTTCCTTTACTTCTACTGTAAAAAGAGGTACATCAGAAATCCTGAGGTTTTTATTATCCGGGTGATACATACGAAATACTCCTTCCTATAAAAAATTTAAAACTAAGGTACACGTTGAACTTTATTTTGGTAAAATGAACATTAAAAATAAGAGGCTTCGGAAGCCTCTTTTTACTGGTCAATTTATGAAATTTTAAAATTTGAACTGTCATCCGAAAAACTGTTAGGTTTTTTGGAGTTGAACTTCCGCCTCCTCCTTCTCTTTTGCAGCATTTTCTACAACAACATCAATAATTGCAAAGCGGTAGCTTAAAACCGTAACCGCCGCCAACCAGAGCCAGGTATAACGGTAAAGATTATGTCCGAAAAGCCCATCGAACAAAAGAAGGATGACCGTATTTGTACAGGCAATCGAGATCTGCTCCAGAAAGTCATCCTTCGTTTCGGAAATATTCAATATTTGCTGGGTTTTTCGTTTAGTATAAAATAGCATAAAAATAAACGCCGAAAAGGATAATATCCCCAGAAGTCCTAATTCCGCCATGGTCTGAGCTTCCAGATTATGTAACTGGATTTCTTGTTCAGCTCCGCAAATATCGTGGGAAATATATGGTGCATTGCCGGGTCCCCAACCAGCAAACGGACGCATTTTAAACAATTTTATGCCCATTTTAACGTGTTCAATCCGGCTATCAGCCGATTGAGTTGCAATCGGGTTAATTGTATCATCAAAAATAGTTTCAAAGCGCATCTTATATTCTTTCGGTAGCAATATCCAGGCGGTGATTAAAAAAACTACAACCGCAATCACTCCAATAAACTTCTTTCTCCCCTGCATCCAAATTAGGAGTAAAAACAAAATAAAAGAAAGCATTCCCGAGCGTGAACCAGTGAAACCAATTGAGACAACCGCCATCGCTCCATATGCAAGCAACCCTAATTTTAACCACTTTGGCGGCTTGATTTTTAAAAGGGCCCAAACAAAAGGTAAGGAATAGACAATGGTTGCCGCAAAAGTATTGGGGTCGCTGTAAGTCTGATCGATACCAATCAGACGGCGAATTCCCATTCGATAAACATGACGTCCGTGAAGCAGAAACTCCCACAAGGACTTTCCAACATAAATTCCTGTAACTACAAGAAAAGCAATAACTAATATTTTAAAATCTCTTTTATCCCTAACCGATAAAATCAGAACAAAATAAAAAATAATTAATTTAAAATACTCCCAAACCTGATCCCAAGCTTTGTCAGGTCGATAAGCAAACATGGCAGAAAAACACATTACCGCTAAAAAAATTAATAACAACACGGTAATCGTATGGTGGAAATATTTCTTCCCCGGCCACACCGCAACTAAAATTATCAAAAGTATCATATAAATGCGTTCGATACGCAGATCCCCCAACCAGACCCAATATTCAAAAGGCCGAAAAATCTTCAGAAATAAATAGCCGATCACTCCCCACAAAGCAGGGTTAAAACCGGAGCTATGAGTTAGATTGTTTTCAGTTCTCAGTTCCATTTGGCAGGGACCGCTTGTTTTTTATTCCGCCGGGGATGTTTTAACAAAATCATAAATTCGATTTTTTACCACACTAAGTAGTTCCTTTTCGATTATTCCAAACGGCACAATCGTCGATAAATAAACCAAAAAGAGAATACCTTTAAAGATAACGTTGTAGAAAATGTCATCAAAACTTATTAACAGAGACAAAATGTAAAAAGACACTATCAGGAAAAATATTTTTGAGACTATCTTAAACTGGTAATTAATCTTAAACAATTTATGAGAAAAAGCATAATTTAAAAATGAAGTTGTAAAAATGCTGATATTCGATGCAATTAGTGCCCCCCATAAACGGAAATGGCTAATTAAGAAATAATTCAGTGTTATATTCAGGAAGGCTCCAATTCCATTAATTATTGCACTGTATTTAGTTTGCTTTTTAATTAAAATACCAATTTCAAAATGATATTTCATCCCAAACACGATCATCGAGAGAACCACCAATGGGATGTATTTTGAAGCTGCATAAAACTTCTCGGTGGTCATCAATTTTATAATTTCCGGCGAAAAAATAGAAAGCAGTAACCCCACTGAACCAATCACTAACAGATAATAATTCAATACCGAGGCATAAACCTGTTTCGCATCTTTTCTTCTCATAATTTCGAACCGACGCGGAAGATAAGTTTGAATAAACGGTGAGGTAATTAAACTATGAATAGATTGCCCTATTTTCTGAGCAATACTGTAAATTCCGGTTTCAAAGGTGGAAAAGAAATAATTAATGAAAAATTTATCCGACTGATTTACCATAATACGAAACATATTCGAAAAAATTAAGGGGAAGGAATATCTCACCATTTCGTTGGCTAATTTAAAGGAGAAATGGAGTTTTACCTTCGATAAAATGGGAACCAATAAAATAAAAGAAAACATAACCATCGTAATTAATGAGGAATAGAAAATACCGATCACGCCGATCTTAGCAAAAGCAATAAAATAAATATTAAAACCAATAAGCATCAGAGTTCTAAAAATGGAAACTTGAACATAGCGAAAGGACTGAGCTTTTATTCTTAAATAGGACAACCCGATATCGACAGCAGCACCAAAAAATAAAGCGAGGAAAGCAACAATAAAATAATTCCGATATTCTGTAGTATGAAAAATCAAACTGGAAAAAGTCGCAGACAACAAATACAAGACTGGAATGAAAACAATGGAGGTAAATACAAATATCCAAAATATTGTCGATACAACCCGATTTTGTCCTTTTTCATCTTCAAAATCGAAATAAAAACGACTCATGGCATTTACAATGCCAAGCGTGACAATTAAGCCAATGATATCTTTGGTAATATTAATCAGTGATAAGACACCGTAGTCAGAAGGGGTTAAGAACCGGGTATATAATGGTAATAGCAGAAAACCAACCGCCTGGCTGACAACCGTTCCGATCCCATAAATACTGGAATGTTTTAATAAAAATTTTAGTTCATTAAGATTCATTGAAAATCCTTTTTCAATTTTGAGGTAAAAAAAGGACTACTTATTGGGGGAGTTAATGGAAAGCTTTTCTGCAATCCTCCATTTGTACGATTCTGAGATCCGGTGATAGGCTTTGCGGATTAGTTTCAAAGGGTGGTTCGTCACCCCCCTTTCGTATCCCAATTCTTCCAATAATTCACCGGCTATTTCGTAGGCAATTGCTTGATCAGCCGAAGAGAGATTTCTTTTCCATTTGTAGGCATTATCTTTAATAAGGCTTTGTTTTAAATTGATATGGTGTTTTTCGATACGTTTCCCAACTTTCAAACCAGCTTTCTGCTGATACTTCTTCATCATTTCGGGTTCGTATTCAAGTTGAAGAAAAGATAATATTTTTCTTATTTCCGTTTCGGGATTTTCCAGTAAATCCTCATATTTCAATTCAATGAATTTATCGTCCGGTAGCATTCTTAACATTTTACGGGTACAGCTAAGCGTTTTTTCCCAATAACGCATCGCCGAGATAAAATCATTGGGTCCCCACCATTGCTTAACCAACGATAATGCCACGTCTCTTCCATCTCGCATAATATGAACGAATTTGCACTGCGGGAACATTCGATTTATGATATGAATTTCCGGAGTGTAAGAAGGGGTTTTGTCTCCCCAAATATCTTTCCCATGCAAGCGTGCGTATGCGCTAAATACCTCATCTATGGTTGCTTCCAAAGTTAAACATTTGTCAAGATCAATATCCTCGAGGTTTAATTTTTTATCCCACTGCTTGACATATGATTCAGACAAAATATTTTTAACCAGGCGTACCCGGTTCTCTTCTTTTTTCAGATCACCAAATTTTTCTCGATTCCGGTAATATTTAGTAATAAAATGTGATTCGTAAGGAATGGCAATCCGAGAGTGGGAATCTAAAATCAGACTTAAGAGAGTTGTTCCAGACCGATCGACGCCAATAATAAATATCGGACTTTTATTGGGAAAAGCCATAAGATTGGGTTTTACAACGCTTCCTTCTATTTATATAGTAAAAGGGGTAGTTTCTAATTTATTTATATTTTCCGTTCATTTTATTTTTTAAAAATTTGATAAGATTGTTCAAGGAATCTAAATTTTCCGGGACAATCTCATCGTCTTCTACTTTAATATCAAAACTTTCTTCTAAAAACATAACCAATTCTAAAACGCCGGTGGAATCGATAATCCCGTTTTCCAGAAAGGATTCATTCTCGGGGAAATCAGAAGGCATCATAAAATTGTCTTCAAAAAATTTCACCAATTTTGCACGAACTTCTTCCATAACACCTTAACTCCTTTTTATTAATAGTGATAATAAGTGTAATTATAATTTGATCTCTCAATTTTCAGATCAGTCCCATTAATTACGATTCCTAACGTTTTTTCCCTCAAGGTATCAAACTGCTCCACGACCTGAATTAACTGTTTTTTCTTTGTCTGGCCGGCCCTCACAACAAACAGAACTTTATCCACTAACGTACTGAGCACAATGGCATCTGTCGTTACAGAAAGCGGCGGAGAATCAAAAAGAACAAATCCAAATTTTTCTTTAAGAACTTTGACCAAGATCTTCATTCTCTGCGATCCAATCAATTCACTGGGATTGGGAACCTGCGTTCCGGACGAGATTAAAAATAAATTAGGCACATGGGTTTTTTGAATTATCTTTTGCAGATTTTTAATATTAATGTCGGCCCGGCTATTTAACAAATCACTTAAGCCGGGTCTTTTGGAACAAACAAACGAGCGATGTAAAACCCCCCGGCGCAAGTCGGTATCCACCAAAACCGTGGATATTTTCTGCTGGGCAATTGTTATAGCCAGATTACTGATATTTAATGATTTACCCTCGTTCGCATTCAAACTTGTAACCAGCAGGGAGTTGATCTGCTTCTCCTCTTTTTCGGAAAACAAGATATGTGTACGCAAGGTTCGATATTTTTCACCGATAATGTTCGGGGCATAATCGGAAGTAATTAGCTTCGGGTCGATTTTAAATTTATCTTCCGGATCTAAAAATTTTGGTATTTCCTCATCATCTCCAATGACCGGAATGGAAGTTAGAACCGGTAAATCAAGATCAAACTTAATATCCGTTTCGTCCTTTATGGTAGGATTGAAAAAGTCCCAAAGAATAACCACCCCCACGGCGGCCACAATACAGAAAATAATTCCGCCTGCCAACACCAGTAAAATGAAAAATTTCTGCGAGCTGGTCTCTGGTACCAGGGCATAATCCAGAAGGTAGGCATCCGGTATCACCGCTGCGTCAGCAATTTTTGCTTCATTATATTTTACCAAAACACTGGAGAAGATTCTTTCATTTACTTCTTTGTCGCGAATCAGTTTGGCTAAGATTGTTTCCTGGGCTGGTAAATTCCGTAATTTGTTATTCAGTCTCTGAATTTCTCTCCGATCCGTTTCAATCCGATGCTGCATATCCGCTCTGAACTCTTTTACCAACTCATCAATTCTTTCTTCGATCTCTTTGATTTTTTGATTGACTTCCTGAACCCGAGGATGTGAAGGGGGATAATCTTTGAGCGCTTGTTTTTCGGCTAAATATTGTTCGTAATTCTGCAATAATACCTGGGCACTGGATTCATTGCGAGATTGTAAAAATGAAAGCACTTCTTTTAAATAAATCGACTTTTCCTCTTCATTTTTGAAATTGGTTTTCTTTAACTCATCCAAATCGCGTAGCGCTTCCTGAGAGGTTTTTAGTTCGAATTCCAGTTCGGAAATTTTCCGCACATCCTCATTTAAATTTTCAGACAGATTGAGCAAAGGATGCTTTTTCTTAAAATCTTCCAACGCTTGCTCCGCTTCCTGCAAATTCTTACGGGCAACATTGAGTTGTTCTTCAAACGTGCGCAATACCGACAACGTTTTGTATCGTTTTAACTTCAGGGTCTCTTTAACGAAATATTCTGCAATAAAATTCACCGTTTTAGCCGTTAAATCCGGATCGTGCCCGGTAAATTGGATTCGAAGAATTGTGCGTGAACCATCCAATGAGGTCTTTAAACGATTTCTCAAGCGATTAATCGCACTCTTCTTTTTGATAATAGCAAATGTTATTTCTTCCGGTTTCTCCAAAAATATCCGGCTAAATTTGAAAGATATTCCCCCAACCTGAAACTCCCTCTGGGAAATTGGATTAGACAGGAGCAACGAATCTTCAATCCCCAGGTTCTTGTTGGTGTAATAAACGTTGTATTTCCCATCTTTAAACTTAATTTTGTAGTGACCAATCTTCAACGTATCGACGATGCGGTAATTTTCAAAAACAGATTTAATTCTAAGGGTAGGTTCAATGAGAACAAACTGCAAAGCCAGGGAATCAACCACTTCGCTCAGGAAACGATTGGTTCGAATAATCGGAATTTTACTTAACGGATTTTCCACGGCAAAATCGGTCACCGCACCTACGTTCCGGGTCAAACGTGGATCATCGAATCGAACCAACGATTCGGCCGTATATTGGGGTTCTGCCAAAAACATCTTAAAGAAAACTAAAAAGAAAAAAATAAATACGACGGCCAGAACGAATACTTTCTTTTTATTGTCCAGGATCAGCCGGATATATTTAGCAATGTTGATTTCGCTATTCTTCCTGGTAATTTGAGATAATAGATCTCTCTGCATAAGAACTCCCTGATTGTTTTAATCACCTATTTTGATACGTTTGATATGAAAAATACAACGAAAGCAGAGAAGTCATGGAAGTCACAATTGGAATCACAATCGTTGCAGCGCGTTCCAACAGACTCCGTTCCGTTGGGCTCTGTATTTCAATAATGTCACCTGATTGAAGCCCCATTGCCATAATATTGGGCGCTTTTTTTAATTCCTCGTAAATATTAAACCGAATTCTGTGTTCACCTCTCCTTAAATAGGATTTTTCCAACAATTTCCTCTCCGTTGGTCCGCCAGCCAGAGCCAGGACTTCCCAAAAAGAAGAATGGGGATTCACATAGTACAACCCCGGTCGGATGAATCCTCCCACCAATCCAATACGGATTCGGGGTTCAATGGTCAGATTCTGGAACATTAAATAATTTTTGTAAAAATCCAATAATTCCTTTTGTAACTCTGCTTCTGAAATCTTTGTTAAATCAACCTCTCCTTTCAGAGGAAGACGGATTTTCCCGTTATCATCAATTACATATACTCCATTCAGAAAGGCGGTGGAATCCGGTCTGGCATCAACGGATATTGCATCTCCCGGGTGAAGGGTAACACCTCCAAATTTGATCTCCAATTTGTTGGCTTGCGAATATTTTTTCGGAAAAACCAACTGTTGGGCAAAAAGCCCCACATCAAACAACGATATAAACGAAATTAAAATTAGAGACAACAAAACGAGAGAAGGAGATCTAAATTTTTCCATATGACATGTTCCTTTTTTTAACATGACCGATAATAACGATAACGCAATTTTTTGGTATGTAAATTCATCTCCCGTAGAATCCGGTACAAGCGAAGTAAACCTATTTTTTCTTTCCCAAATTCATCGTGACGGAGCATCTTGCGAATCTGAAAAATGCTCAATAGAGGATAATTCTCGATTACTTTTTTTACTTTTTCGTGAACCGGTAATTTGCTGATATCCAACTTGGGTTCTTTCTTAAAAACAAATTCTCCGGGCGTTTTTTCTGCTGCTTCTTGGTCTAATTGCACATCGTAAAGCATTTCCGTGCTACCGGAATCGTTCCCGGAGTGCGCATTTAACAGGCTGGGATCGATTTCAATAGATTCTGATTCCACCACCTGGGGCTCTTCCGAGGCTGGTACCACTTCTTCTTCCGCAAATTTATCACCTACCGGAACGTTCTCGAGCTTCCCTTCGAAACTGGCCACTGCCTCTTCAACACTTCCAAAATCCTCCAGGATATGGTAGAATTCCAGCATCTGGAAGACTTCATATACCTCGGGATTCATGTTGGTGATTTTAATATCGCCGCCCTTTTCTCGAAGCCCTTTAACCTCGCCGACAATTATTCCCCAGCCCGCACTGCTGATGTACACTATTTCACTGCAATCGAAAATAATTTTGTATTTTTTGCTGTCTTTAATTTCTTTTATTAAGCGTTCCAATTCGTAACTATTGGTCTGGTCGATGTATCCGGAGAGTTTGACAACCACAATATCTTTATTTTCGCCAGCAAAATATGTCTTGGAATTCAGATTATTCATTAAAATTCATCCTCAGGATTTTTGTTTTTCCATTTCTTTCAAACGGGTTTTCATTACTTTACCAGATTTGTTCTTGGGTAAATTATCCATAAACTGGATATGTTTGGGTATTTTATAGCTGGGCAATTTTTGGCGACAATATTCGAGGACCATATTTTCGTCCACCGTTTTCCCGGGAGTCGGAACTATGAAGGCTTTAATTGCTTCTCCCAGATATTCATCGTCCACACCAATTACAGCGACTTCGTGAACTTCTTTCATTTCCAGAATCGTTTCCTCAACCTCCTTGGCGCTGACCCGTTCTCCCCCGACTTTAATCATGTCCTTGGAACGTCCCACAACATACAAAAACCCTTCCTCGTCCATTTTGCCAATATCACCAGTGTAGTACAACCCGTGGCGCAACACTTTGGCAGTTTCTTGCGGATCATTCCAGTATCCCTGCATGATATTGGACCCCCGGGCAACGATCTCACCAACTTCGTTGGGGCCTAACGGATTCCCTTTTTCGTCCGCGACAAACAAATCTACATTGGGAATGGGTTTGCCAATAGACCCCCACTTTCGCGGTAAATCCCTGGGATCGAGATACGACAAACGGGCCGAAGCCTCGGTGGCCCCGTACATCACAAATAATTTGGCTGGAGCAAACACTTCCACCACTTCTTTTTGCACCGCCGGAGCCATCGGTCCCCCTGCCTGGGTTAAATAACGCAGAGTGGGAAATTTGTAATTCCGCACAGCTGATTTGTTTAGCAAAATCATAAAGGTTGACGGGACCCCGGCAAAACCGGTAACCTCGGTTTTTTTCATGGTATCCAGAATCACATTAGGATATGCAAACCGATTGTCGATAACACAAGAACCGCCCACGTAGAAATGGGTATTCAAAAGGGATTTCCCGTAAATATAATAAAACGGCAGAATTACCATAATCCGATCTTCGGAAGTCAACTCCAGATATTGAACAATAGAACGGGTATTGGAAACAATATTCAAATGGGTAAGGGTCACCCCTTTGGGTTTCCCGGTGCTCCCGGAAGTGTAAACGATGGAGGCTAAATCGATGTCAATGCAGCGCACTCCCGGATGCTCCGATTTTCCGTTCCGGTAAATTTCTTTCAGTTGAATGGGAACACAATGACTAATCGACTGATATTCGCTTAAATCATCCTGTTGAATAATAACCTCGGTCAGTTCTGGAGCTTCCCTCAGTGCCGGAACCAGATGTTTACTAAACCGCCGATTGGTAATAATTCCTCGGGCTCCGGAATTATTCAGAAGGTATTTTAAAGAATCCACCGTGGTTTCCGTATTCAAAGCAACGGTTACTCCCCCAACCTTCAAAATGGCGTAATAATTAATTATGTAATCAAACGAATTCTCGTAAAGTAAAGCAACTCTATCCCCGCGCTTTATTCCCCGTTCCTTCAAATAATTCCCGACCTTATTTGCCAATTCTTCAATCTCACCATAGGTCATCCATTGATCCTGATACCAAACGGCCGGTTTGTCCGGGTATTTTTGCGCCGATTGTTCAAGAAATTGATTGACTTGCATGACGTTCCCTCTTTCCTAAATTTTTCTTACTCCGCCAGATATTTTTCCCTTTGATTTCAATTCTTATATTCGAACAGAAGCAAACCATCTGAAGTAAAAACTTCACGATGGCAGGAAAATTAAGTGGGAAAATTTTTGATAAAATGGTAATGTAGAAGCTGCAGTGAAACGATAGCCACAATAGACATGTCGTCTCTGGCGGAGATTAAATGTCCGGGTTGACGTTTTAACTTGTTTATTAAAATTTCGACCTTTCGCGGATCAAAATACCCATAGGCCCTAATTTTTTCCGGAGAAATCAGCTCTTTTATGAGAGGACTACTATCTTCCATCAGAAAACACTGACTGATAGGGGCCCGATACGGTTGTTTGTTTCGATTGACGATTGACTCGGGGACTAAATCCCGAAACGTTTTTTTGAGGACGTACTTTTCGTTCAAACCTCTGATTTTGTAATAAGGCGGAATCTGACTGGCAAACTCGATAACCCGATGGTCCAGATAGGGGAAACGGCCTTCCACCGAATGCCCCATCATCATTCGGTCGCCCTGACTGGAAAGCAAATATCCCGCCATAAAAAGCTGCATCTCTAAATATTGAGCCCGGCTCAACGGATGCCAGGAGGTAATTTCCGGATCGATATAAGCCAGTACATCCTCAAAACCGGAGTTCGAGGAATACCTTGCAATAAAGTCGGCCGCAAGGAGGCTGTTAATCCGATTCGTATTTTCCCAGCGAATCAGATGGGAATACAACGGATTCTCCGTATCCAACAAATTCTTTTTGAAAAAATTCAACCAGAAGGCATTCGATTGACGACCGTTTTTCACAATGTAAGGATACAACTTGGTGAGCAACAGGGGCCGCCAGGTGGATTGGGGATAGCGCGCCCAGAAGCGGCGAATCTTATCTTCTTTAAAGATATTGTACCCCCCGAAAACCTCATCGGCGCCTTCGCCGGTAAGAACCACTTTAATACCGTTTTCTCGGACCAATCCAGACAACAAATACAGAGGTCCCGGAGCTGTACGAATCATCGGCTTTTCGGCAAACCAGACCACATCGACAAAGCTGTTGCCAATGGTTTCATAATTCACCTCCACCAACCGATGGTCTGTTTTTAAAAAGCGCACCATTTCTTCCTGGTAGCGGCGCTCATCGTAATCTTTATCGTGGAAGGCAACCGAAAAAGTAATCAAATCGTTGTTGTGATACTTCTTTACCAGGGCAGAAATGATGGAAGAGTCAATCCCGCCACTGAGATAGGCAGCCACCGGCACATCTGCTCGCAAACGGATGGTAGTGGCATCGTAAATCAGCTCTCGCAGTCTCTCGCGGTAATAATCCAGCGGCCGATCTTCGTATTCGCCTTTTCGGGGAAACGTTAACTTCCAATAGCGGTGAATCTTCATTCCCGCATTATTCACTTCCAGAAAGTGGGCCGGCGGTAATTCGAACACCTGTTTAAAGGTAGTTTTGGGAGGAACATTTACCCAATACTTAAACACCTGGTGAATCCCTTCGGGATCTATTTCCCGGGGAAAACCCGGGTATTTAAAAATCGCCTTCATTTCCGAGCCGAACAGGAAGGTCCCATCCGCCATTTTTCCATAATACAACGGTCGAATGCCGACCCGATCGCGAGCCAGAAGCAGATTCTTGCGTTTCTCGTCCCACAGCGCAATGGCAAACTGACCATTCAGGTGGCTCAAAAAATCCCGCCCAAATTCTTCGTAGGCGTGAACAATCACTTCCGTGTCGCTCCGGGTGTAAAAACGGTGTCCCCGTTTAGCCAGTTCCTCTCCCAATTCAATGTAATTAAAAATTTCTCCGTTGAAAACCACCCAAATGGTGCGGTCTTCGTTATGAATTGGCTGTTTACCGCCCGCCAGGTCAATAATACTCAGGCGCGATTGCGCTAAACCGATCTGACTGGAGGAAAAAAATCCTTTATCATCGGGACCCCGATGGTGTAATACCTCTACCATCTTCTCCAGAATGGCTTGAGGTACCTCTTTATTTGTCCCCGGAAGGAAAACGCCTGTAATACCACACATGCCCTAATTCAATTCCTCTTTAAAATAAGTGAATTGATTTTCTTGCAAAAGAACTTCCAGCTTCTGCATATTGCGCTCGATGTTGTGGTAATGCCGCCACGTTTGAATCATTCCCAAAGGCAATCTGGGTTGCTCACTATCGAACTCCCAGGGATGGATATAAATGATCAAAGGAATTTTCTCTTGTTTTAATTTATTTATGAGAAAACGAGTCAACCGCAGGGGATAATGACGCAAATACCCCCCACCCCCGAAAGGAAAATTGTATTTACCGATTCGGATAGTGGAAAGCGGAAATTCAATCAGCTCGTGTTGTGAATTCTGGTAAATTATGTATCGCCGCCGGGGGGCATCGGCAATGCCGTAACGATCGTGAATAATGGGATAAACCGACGAATCGTAACGCAAACCGTGTTTAACCAAAATTGGCAATGCCCATTGGGTTTTGTGGGTAATGGAAAATGTGGGAGCACGGAATCCCAGGACGGGCTTATGAATGATCCCGCTTAGCACCTCCAGGGAACGGGTTAAATCTTCTTCGAATTCTTCCGGGGTCATCTGAGTTACCATGCGATGAGAATAACCGTGCGACGCGACCTCATGACCTTCCGCATCAATCGCTTCCACCAAAGAAGGGTGTTTCTCGGCAATCCAACCCAGCACAAAAAAGGTGGCTTTGACCTTATATTTATCGAGCACCTGCAGAATTTTTTCGGTATTTTTCATCACCCGGTGTTCCAGCGACTCCCATTTGCTCATAGGGAACAGATGTCTGACCGCTTCCGGATGAAACCAGTCTTCGATATCGAACGTCAAAAAATGCTTCATCAACTCATTGTCCCTGTGCTGTCATAACTACAATGAAAGTTTTCCAGAGTATTTTCAGATTGAATAGTAGCGACTTACGGCGTTCGTAATAGTACAAATCATATTTTAATTTCTCCCGCACATCGTCAATAGAATTGTCGTAACCGGTATTCACCTGGGCCAGTCCCGTCAATCCTGGTTTCATTTTCAAACGATTCTTGTACATGGGAATTTCCTGGGAATATTTTTCCACAAAATAGGGACGTTCCGGACGGGGACCAATCAAAGTCATATCGCCAATCAGTACGTTGAGCAACTGAGGAATTTCGTCCAGTCGGGTTTTACGCAAGAAGCGTCCCACTTTGGTAATACGGGGATCGTCCTTGGTCGCCAGGGTGGGACCGGTTCGTTTCTCAGCATCGGTGAACATAGTGCGGAACTTAAAAATGCGGAAAATACGTCCGTCTTTGCCTACTCGTTCCTGGGAGTACAACACCGGACCTTCGGAATCGAGTTTAATCAACAAACCGATGATTAACCAGGTAGGCAAAAACACAATCAGCAAAATCAGGGCAAAAATAATATCAAAAAAGCGCCGAAACGAAATTTCGATTGGGCGCTGAAGATCTTTAAAAATTTGCTGTATTGTGTGACCGTAAATAACATCATTCAGCTCAGAAACTAACTCATACTCTACCCCGTTTTTATTGCACTCGGCAATAACTTTATGAATCAGGGATACATCATCGATATCAACGGCAATGATGGCGTATTTAATATTGTGCTTTTTGACCAGCTTATCGAAATCGCGCAAATCTCCCAACACGTTTTCGCGGCCAATACTCTCGTCTTTTCGAACCGTCCCTTCGAAGACATTAATAAAACCGAGAAAACGGAGATTCCGGCCGGCATATTGTTTCCATCGTTCGTAGGCCAAATATCCCAGCCGATTAAGCCCAATAATAACCGCATTTTTTACCGAGTTCTTCTCCCTCGAAATAATTTGTTCTTTCGTCCCGACCGCCATTTTTCCCTTCAATTTGGCATAGCTCCGCCACGTCAATTACAGTTTGCAATGTAGTATGAACATGAAAACAAGCATTTGATTCAACTCACACAAAAAACGATTACGTTGTAATCAAAACCCAGCATCTTTGTATTTTAAATCCTTAGTTATTATCTTATTTTTTTTGGAAAAGTTTAGGTGAATTGGAAAAGTATTGAAGTTAATCACCCGGGCGATCTTTCCTCCGATGAAAACTGCACACTCTTCTGCCTCTGCAGAGGAAGCAAAGGGGTTCGGCTTGTTACAAAAAGATCCAAAAACCATCCCGAAAAAACGGGATATCCCGGTCATTTTCGACTGGGAGGTAAGACCGTACAGGTTTAATATTTTAGTGCGAAAGATGATCTATTCCCATAATATTTAATTCGTTGCGTAATTTATTCTACTTTTTTATATTGGATTTACTTTTTCGCTGAAGGAGGCCATAAAATAACCTACGGAGGCTATATGAGTAAACAGTTCACCCCATTTATTCCCCCAGACAAGGAAATGCCGGAATTCACGCTTCGGGCATTGATTCTGGGATTAATCATGACGGTAATATTGGGCGCCGCAAATGCTTACCTTGGTCTAAAAGCCGGAATGACCATTGCGGCGACCTATCCGGCGGCAGTCATCGGGATGGCTCTTCTCCGGTTAATGAAGGGTTCCATTCTGGAAGAGAATATTGCCCGAACCGTTGGTTCAATTGGTGAATCGATTGCGGCCGGTGCGATTTTCACCATTCCGGCGTTTATGATTGCCGGGGTCTGGAAAGGCAGTTTTTGGTCGGTCCGGCATTATCTGGAAGCGACCTCTATCATGTTCGTCGGTTCAATTATCGGCATCATGTTCGTGACGATTCTGCGACGGGTCATGGTGGAAGACCGCGAGCTTCCCTTTCCGGAATCCGTAGCAGCGGCGGAAATTCACAAAGCCGGTCGTTCCGGTGCCAGCGGGGCAAAATTTCTTTTTGGTGCCATGGGATTGGGAGCGCTAATTCAATTCCTAAAAGAATTCAAAGTATTTGCCAGTAAAGGCGAAGCGTTTCTCCATTTTGCCAAAAAATCTCTGGGCATTGGTGAAGCCAGCACTCAGGCAGGCGGCGGTGCCCTGATCAGCACTCCCGGGGTGAGTCCCGCCTATATGGGAGTAGGCTACATCATTGGTCCGGAATTAGCCGCGTTAAACTTTACCGGCGGCTTGTTGGCCTGGGGCCTTTTCGTTCCTTTCCTCATGTACTTCCTGGGACCGGAATTAGTGAGTGCCGGTGCCGGAGACCAGGCCTGGATTGAAATGGCTAAAAACGTCTGGAAGGACATTGTTCGTCCCATTGCCATTGGCGGAATGTTGTTCAGCGCTTTTTACACCCTTTACAAAATGCGCGCCAGTTTAGCCACCGGATTAGGTAGAGCGATTCGCGACGTAAAGAAAGCGGCGGCTGGCACCACCGAGGATGAAGCTCGCACTGATAAAGACATGCCGTTTAAGTGGGTATTTCTGGGAATCGGTCTGGCATCCATTGCCACCTTTGTAATTTACTACTACTTTGCCGGCAATTTAGTCGCTGCCATCACGGCCACCATTGTGATGATAATCGCCGGTTTTTTCTTCGCTGCCGTGTCCGGCTACTTGGTGGGATTGATCGGTTCCAGCAACAATCCTATTTCCGGCTTAACGATCTCTACCTTGATTGTTGCCGCCATTTTGATGGTAGCTTTGGGGGTCAAAGGGCTTCCGGGCGTGGCGGCAGTTCTGGGCGTTGCCGCGGTAATCTGCGTAGCGGCGGCGGTAGCCGGAGAAATGTTGCAAGACCTCAAAGTGGGTTACCTTCTGGGTGGTACCCCCTGGAAGATGCAGGTGGGCGACCTTTTTGGCGTTTTCGTGGCCTCGGCGGTCATGTTTTTTCCGCTGCTTATTCTGCACCAGGGCGACATCAACCAGGGTGGCACCGGACTGGGTGGTGAGCAGTATCCGGCGCCGCAGGCCAGCCTGATGGCCATTCTGGCGAAAGGTATTGTCGGCGGCGACATGGCCTGGCCGCTCATTTTCGTGGGATTCGTCATGGCCATGGCTTTCATTTTATTGCGTGTTAAAAGCCCCATGCTGGTGTGCGTGGGAATGTATCTACCTCTGGAAACCTCGTTCGCCATTTTTATTGGCGGACTAATTCGCGGCATTGCCGATAAAGTTTCGGCCAAAAGGGGACATAACGACGCCCAGAAAGCGAGGGTAGAAAACACCGGGGTTCTTCTGGCTGCCGGCCTGATTGCCGGGGAGGCGCTTATTGGGCTTCTATTTGCCTTCTTTGCCCTGATGGAATGGCCGGTTCCCGAAGTGTTTCACCAGACCAAATCCATGCTCCAATTCATTCCAGCCTTATTAGTATTTCTGGTGGTCGGTTGGGTCCTGGTGCAAATTCCCATTAAGAACGCCGGAAGACCGGACGAACCCGCTCCACCGACAACCATGTAAAACGAACCCGATTATTAAACAAAAAGCCCCCAAATTTTCTGGGGGCTTTTTGCGCTCTAGCAAATTCTTCATCGGTAAGATTTTCCCTGTAATCGTATTCGGAAAAATTTGAATGCAAACAAAAAAACTATTAAATTTTTCAAAAAAGAGGTGATTCAAATGGAATTCAAACATATCCTCATTCCGGTCGATTTCAGCGATTTTTCCAACAAAGCTCTGGAATTTGGTCTGGAATTGGCGCAGAGATTTAATTCCGAAATTACGCTCTTCCATGCCGTGGTGCTCTTTCAGGATGATGTGGATGAAGAATCCCGTGTGCAGGAATTCGAAGAATACATTAAAAAACGGGAACAACAAATCAACACCCAGATGAAGGATAACCAGTCCCAGGCACAGGGCCGAGGAATTAAAACCCAAACGGTTATCGAACGGGGGATTTCCGCAGCCGATTCCATTCTGGAATATCTGGAATCTCATCCCGTTGACCTGGTGGTAATGGGAACCCACGGACGCTCGGGGCTAAAACACTTTCTCCAGGGCAGCGTTGCGGAAAAAGTGGTTCGCCTTGCGCCCGTGCCGGTACTTACAGTACACCGCTCGGTAAAACATTTCAATCTGAAACGCATTCTGGTTCCCATCGATTTCTCTTCGTATTCAAAAGCGGCCACGGATTACGCCATTTTCTTTGCCGAGAAAACGAACGCCTCCCTGGACTTTCTCCACGTCATTGAACAAGAGATTCACCCCTCGATTTACGCGGCTGGCATCGAATCGATTTTTGAAATCGATTCCAATCTGAAAGAGCGGGTCATTCAACATATGAAAGAATTCCTTCAGGATCAACTCACCGATCACTTAAAGGTTGACTACCATGTGAGGGAAGGAAAAGCCCACAAAGAAATTGTGGAATTTGTAAAAGAGCATGACATCGACCTCATCGTCATCGCCACCCACGGCCTGACGGGGCTGGATTACTTATTACTCGGCAGCACGACCGAAAAGGTTGTCCGCTGGGCCACCTGTCCGGTTTTAACCGTAAAATTGTCTCGAACGGAAACGTGAACCATCTGTCCCGGCGAATCGTAAAAGAACAGAGACGGAGACGAAGATGAAATTGGAAATTCAAATCGTAAAGTTGCGCAACGATCTTTTCCTTGCCAGCTGTCCGAATTTGCCGGGTTGTCACGTCCAGGGGAACAGCCGGGAACAAGCCCGGCAACGAATCCAGGAAGCCATAAAATTAATGATTACCAGCTATGTCAAACATCGGGAGAAAATACCGCTTGGCTGAAACATCCAAAAGCAGACCTTCGATGTTGGTGCAGGCGATTTCTCGCGAACACCTTATTAACAAACTAAAACGCCTGGACTATGAGGTAGATGAAGAAGGAAACGGGGTGCTAATTTTTCGCAATTGCAACTTTCCTTTTCAACGGATTTCCCTGCCCAACGATGAAAAAATTTCGGTAGAGCTGGTAAAAAAATACGCCCACGATCTAGAAATTCCAATTGGCTACTTTCTTGCGAAATAATCGCTGTCTTCTTCCCAATGTTTCAAATCGGTGCAGGACCTCCTGTACCGATTTTTTTACTCCCCCCGGCAGAAAGAAGCTCGTACCGATTTGCAAAGCCATATTCCAGGCCCAAAATTCCCGGGCAACCATTATTCTACCGGGGGCAATTTTGTTTTAAAGGTTGTGCCACAACAATAATTTTAATACATTTTTAATCATGGAAAACAAGGATATTCAGAAAAAACAACCAGAAGGAATCGGTTCATTTTAAAGGATAGGACGCTTTATGAAACATCTTTTTTTGCTTACGTTCTTCATTTACTCCGGAATTTTGTTTTCCCAATCGTTAAACGAACCGAAACAGCCCGAGGCCGAATCTTATGTGCTGGAAACGCACCACAGCACAGCGACGCCGCTCCAGGCCTGGGTTTTCAGTCCGGAAGCACCGATTGGTATTGAAAAGGGACAGATTGTCTGGTGGAAAGAAACGGCCCCCCGGAAAGTAAAAATCGATTCCCGGTACCTGGCTACAATCCATTCCCGGGGGAATCGCTTTTTCGGAATTCTAAGTCTGAAGACGGTCTCGAATAATCCCAGGAAACCGAAGCGGCTGCAAATAGAGGTGTATTCCGCTTTGCAGGAAAAGCTGTTCACCCTGGAACGCTCGCTGCATTACGATGACCCCTACCCGGTGGTCGCCCTTTCCGACCGCGACGGTGCGGTGGTGTTGGGGCAGGTCACCAACGGAGAAATGGAATTTTACAACCACCGCGGGGAGCTGCTACGAAAAGTTGCCCTTTTTCCGGAGGTTGAATACGATCTGGAACGCACTCTGCTGCTCGACCTTTCGGCAGACGGTTCCACTGTGGCGGTAGTGGCCAGTAAGCGAGGAGTCCAGCCCGCGGGGGCTTCTAACGAGACCAGCCTGTTCCTTTTCAAATCGGACGGCACTCTGCTTCTGCAAAAACCGCTGGACAATTACGTGGTACACAGCGCTGCCATTTCTCCGGACGGAAACACCGTGGTAGCGGCCTGCTACACCCTTTCCGGGCAACAAATCAACGGACAGGCTTTGCTATTCAATCGCGCCGGGGAGCAAATTTTTCGCACCGACCTGCTGTTCAAGCAAGCGCGCTTCTCCCCGGACGGCCGGGCGGTGCTGCTGTTCAATAACCGCGAGGCCCGGGTCGTCGATCTGCAAAATAAAACCGTCTCCTACCGGTACACCGTTGCCGGGCAGGAGAAGCTGATTGCGGAGGCCCAACTCAGCCAGGACGGGCAGCGCGCGGTGTTACTGCTTGCCCGCAGCGAATTTCGAACCAACGCCTTTGTGTTTAGTCAACCGATCGTCCAGATTTTAGACCAACAGGGGCGGCGGCTCAGCGAAATCAAAATGGAAGCACAAACCTTCCGAACCCCGGCTCTTCAAATTCGGGAAAATGCAAAGGAAATTTTAATTGGCTTTGAACAAGGATATCAAATTTACAGGGTAAAATGAAAGCTGCAAAAAGATTCTCATTGACTCACCTCATTCTTTCTTTAGTGTTAATCTGGGCCCTGTTCGCCAGCGCTCAGGAACAATTCCCCTGGCCGATGCAACCGTTCCACAGCAGCCATCTAATCACCGGTAATTTCTGTGAATACCGCAGCACCACCAACCCGGCTCACTTTCATAACGGTACAGATATTCCCAATGCGGACGGCTCGCCGGTTTACCCGGTGAAAAACGGCCAGGTGACCGCCATGGGCAGCGACTGGGTACGGGTGAACGATATTGCCTACGTCCACATCGATCCCAATCCGGCCCTTTCGATCGGTTCTCCGGTAACCGCGCTGCAAACCGTGCTGGGCACCATCAAAAGCGGATTGGGACACGTCCACTTTACTTACGGCTACGTGGGAAGCGAGAAGAATGCCATGCTGCCCAACAGCGGACTGACGCCGTTAGTGGACGACTGGGCGCCCATCATTCGCTTTGTAAAATTTTACCAGAACAACACCACCAACGAATTTTTGGGCAACGAAGTGAGCGGTTATGTGGATATCATTGCGAAGGTGGACGAGCAAAACGGCCCGCCGGGTTCCACCACAGCCGCCCTGAACAACGGCACCTACAAAATCGGGTACAAAATCCTCAGCGCCGATACCAGCACCGTGGTGTACGAACCGCCCAACGGGGGGCTGCGTTTCCAATTCGACACCAAACCGAGCAACTCCTATGTGGACATCGTGTATTTCAAAATGATGTCCAGCACCACCAGCCACACCTACCAGGTTACCAACGACATCTGGCGGGACAATTACTGGGACACCACCACCCTTCCCCACGGAGATTACGTGGTGATGGTCTTTACCGAAGACACCCGCTACAACACCGACACCGCTTACGTACGGGTCACCGTGAAGGAAGTGGACACGACTCCGCCAGCAAAACCGGAATTCAAAATTCTGGCGGGCACCGACACCACCATGCAGCTGAGCTGGTTTCCGAACAGTGAGGCGGATTTGCTGGGTTACCGGCTGTTCTTCAGCTTCGACAATGTCAGCTGGTCGCTCTTCAAGGACGAAACTTACCTGACGCCTTCCGTCACTGACACGGTGCTGAAACAGGCTCTGAATCGGGACGTGTACTTCCGCCTCACAGCGGTGGACAATTCGCCCCTGAAGAACGAGAGCGAAGAATCCGACGTGTACGGGTTAACCAGCGGTGCCGCCTTCGAGCAGAAACTTCTGCTGGTAAACGGATTTCACCGCCGCGACGGGGGCTGGACCCGACCGAGCCACCCCTTTGTGTTCACCTACGGACAGGCCATCACGGCCAACCATTTCGGATTCGACTCCGCACCGGACCGAAGTATTCGCGACGGTGCTGTGAACCTGAACGACTACGACGTGGTGTTCTGGTTCGTGGGGGACGAATCTACCAGAGAAGGAACTTTCGATTCCACCGAGCAGGCGTTGATTAAGCAGTTTCTGGAGAATGGCGGTCGGTTGCTGATTTCCGGTTCTCACATTGCCTGGGTATTGGATCCGGATGGCGCCGGTACCGCCAGTGCCGCGGACGAACAATTTTTGCACGAGTACTTGAAAGCCGACTACCTGGGTAACGACCCGGGCGGTACCAGCCTCATCGGGATGAGCGGTTCCATTTTCGATGGACTGAATCTGAGCTACGGAGCAGCCGCTTACCCGGTGGACTCCTGCGACGTCATTCAGCCTTACGGCACCGGCACGGTAATCTGTTTTAAATACGACGACACCAACTTTGCCGGGGTGCAGTACGCGGGAACATTCGGCGCCGGTACCAACCATGGCAAGCTGGTTTACCTGGCGTTTCCCTTCGAAACCATCGCCGATGAGCAAGTCCGCAACGAGCTGATGAATCGGGTGCTCAATTTCTTCTTCGACGCAACGCCCATTGAACACGGTTCGGAACCTGCGAACGCTCTGGTCAAAGACTTTGCCCTGCTACCCGCTTACCCGAATCCCTTTAATCCCGGCACCACCATTGAATTCCATCTGCCGGAAGCGGCCAGGGTTCAAGTGGATATTTTCAACTCCCTGGGACAAAAAGTTCGCACTCTGATCCGTGGGCACCAGCCAGCCGGTAAACACCAGACTACCTGGGATGGACGCAACGACGCCGGGGTGAACGTTCCGAGCGGCGTTTACGTAATCCGACTGAGCGCCCGGGCGGAACAATCCGGTCAATGGTACCGCAAAGCTCAAAAAATTGTTTTGCTTAAATAGACCCGGAAGGGAAGGAGGATTTCTAAAAAGGAGTTTATCTGGCAACTCCCCGCAATTTCCCCCGGACATCCCCGGCGGTTTCCCAGTAACGGCCCAGCGCTGAAAGCACCTGCCGGTGAAACGGGGATTGGAGAAAACAAACCCAAAACGGAAGGATCGGTTGTGATGTTCAAGTTTTTCACTCTTTTCGTACTGATGTTGACCCTGATGATTCAAGTGGGCTGGACGCAGGACACCGCCCGGCAATTAACTGCCATGAAAGAATCCAAAAGTATTCACCAGGCGGAATGGGAAGCCTACCGCAATGTGGAAATTCCCAGCGAGGTTCCACCCTTTCTGGGGAAACCGCGGGCTCTGGTTCCCAAAGCCGCCAAACCCAGCCGGGAAGTATTCGGTTACCTGCCTTACTGGGTGTACAACAGTTACCCGGCATTGAATTACAATTTGCTCACCACCATTGCTTACTTTGGGGTGGACATTGACGAGAACGGGAATCTGGTTAACCTGCACCACTGGCCGGCTTCCGGATTGATTGACATGGCTCATGCCAATGGAGTACGGGTGGTGCTGACGGTGATTCTTTTCGACCGGGACAAAATCTCCACCTTATTGAGCAGTCCCACCAACCGCTCCCGCTTAATCAGTAACCTGGTTACCCAGGTGAAAAATGCCGGGGCAGACGGAGTGACCATCGACTTTGAGGGCGTTTCGGGCACCCAGCGGAGCAACTTAACGACCTTCATGACCGAGCTGACCGATGCTTTTCACAGCGAGATACCCGGTTCCTACGTCACCATTTTCACTCCGGCGGTGGACTGGAGCAACGCCTTCGATTACCTGAATCTGGCCACTGTAACCGACGGATTAATCATGCAGGGGTACGATTACCACTGGAGCAGCAGTCCCACAGCCGGACCGGTGGCGCCGCTAACCGGCGGCAGCACCTGGGGAACCTATTGCGTGACCTGGACGGTGGACGATTATCTGACCAAGACCTTCAGCAACAACAGCAAATTGATTCTAAGCGTTCCCTTTTACGGACTGGAATGGCCCACTGTGGATGACAAAGTTCCTTCCAGCACCACCGGGAGAGCCACATCGGTTTTCTACAGCACCGCTTATTCCAAAGCCCAGCAGTACGGACGGCTCTGGGATGCCGAATCGCAGACCCCCTGGTACAAATACAACGACGGACAGTGGCACCAGGGATGGTACGACGACAGTCTGAGTCTTTCCCTGAAATTTGACCTGGTAAACGACCGTGATTTAAAAGGCATTGCCATCTGGGCACTGAGCTACGACGGTACCCGCCAGGAACTCCAGGCGGCCATTTCCAACGCTTTCGGTTCCACCGCTCCGCCGCTGAAACCCACCCACTTTCGCATTACCAATATCGGTAACGGCGATGTGAAAATCGAGGTTAATCCGGCTGCCGGAGCCACCGCCTACCGGGTGTACCGCAGCAGCGACGGCACCATGTTCGACAACGGAACCGAGTACCCCAGCTCCACCATGGTAATCAAGGGGCTAAACCGCGACCGGGTGTATTATTTCAAAGTAACGGCGGTGAACGGCAACGGAGAAAGCAATCCCACTGAAGTGCTAGCGGTAAGGCCCACCACCGGGGTGGCCAACGTGCTGATCGTGAACGGTTTCGACCGCACCAGTGGTACGGTGAACACCTTTGATTTCGTAAAGCGTTTCGCGCCCTCGCTGTTCAAACTGGGCTACTCGTTCAATTCCTGCGCCAACGAGGCCATTGAGGACGGCAACATTCGGCTCGGCGACTACCAAGCGGTGCTGTGGATTTCCGGAGAAGAAGGTACCGCCGACGAGAGCTTCAGCGCGGTGGAACAGAGCAAGGTGGCCGAATATCTGGAACAGGGCGGCAACCTCTTTGTCTCTGGCTCGGAAATCGGTTACGACCTGGTGGCCAAAGGCTCCAGCAGCGACCAGGCCTTTTACCGGGATTACCTGAAAGCGGAGTACGTCATGGACCGGGTGCCCGTGTACAAAAC
>JAJRXE010000339.1 GCA_024276455.1 Calditrichota bacterium | reverse complement strand
GTCTGACCGGAGCAACGGAAATTAAACCGGATGCTCTGGAAGGACGCATTTTGCTGAACATGGATTCGGAAGAAGACGATGTGATTTACATTGGCTGTGCCGGTGGCCGCGATACGGAAATCTTCTTGAAAATTGACAACGAAAAGGCTCCGGCCGATTACCAGGCGGTCATGGTAAAATTGGGGGGATTAATCGGCGGACATTCCGGATTGAACATTCACGAGGGCCGGGGTAATGCCATTAAATTGCTGAACCGCTTCCTGTGGAATGTTTTACCGCAGGTGGACGGACGACTGGCTTTTCTGGAAGGCGGCAGCAAACACAACGCCATTCCCCGCGAAGCGGAAGCCATTGTGTATGTACCGGTGGCAAAAGTGGCGGATTTACAGAAGGCCGCTGCCGATTACCAGGCCACCTATCGGGACGAATACCAGCTCATCGATCCCAAGGTGACGCTAACGGTGGAATCCTCCGGTTTCGACGCCCCCGGAACGGTGTTTACCAAAGCACTGCAAGAACGCCTGTTGAACCTGCTTTACGTTATTCCCCACGGCGTGATTGCCATGAGTCTGGCCATTCCGGGTCTGGTGGAAACCTCCACCAATCTGGCGGTGGTGAGCGAAAAGGAAGGCAAAATTGCCATTCTGACCAGTCAACGCAGTTCCGTGGGTAGCGAGCTGGATGAGATTAATCAAATGGTGAAAGCCTGCGGCTACCTTGCCGGGGCAGAGGTGCATTCCGGCGGCGGTTACCCGGCCTGGAAACCCAATCCCGATTCTCCGTTGTTGAAAAAAGCCAAAGCCATCTGGAAAGAGCTCTTCGGGATTGAACCGGAGGTCAAAGCCATTCATGCCGGCCTGGAAACCGGAATCATTGGCGACAAGTTCCCTGGAATGGACATGATTTCTTTCGGTCCCACCATTCAGGGAGCCCATTCTCCGGATGAAAAGGTGCAGATTTCCACGGTAGAAAAATTCTGGAAATTTTTGGTGACGATGCTGGAAAAATTAGCGGAATAAGAAGCGTACTGGCGCCGGCGGATTGTTCAAACCTCCGGCGCTTTTTTTTGCCTGCCGGAAATTCGATTGCCCTCAGATTCTCTTTTGAACCGCACTCCCGCTAAAATCTGGCGGTGCGGTAGAAATATCCGCTGTTATTCAATACAAAAACATGGTTTTTGAGAAAACGGAGCGCTTCCTGGAGCAGACCTAGGGAAGCTGCAATGAAGGTTCTCAAGGGCAAAATTCCGGCGCCGGGATTACTCGACCGGAATCCAGATTTCGGTGGGAAAATTTTCTGGAGGAATTTGGCTGGAATGGTTTAAATTGCGTTCCAAAAGCGGGCCAGCCTCTGGCAAGTTCTTGTCCCGCAAAAAGTGCTTGAGCCGTTTGTACCCCTCTTTGTTTTGCGGGTAGGAGCCGTCGGCAAGTAGTGAAGCGACCCGGGTGAATCCCCATTTTCCGCACCGCAGGGGTACTTTCACCCTCAAACTATCTGTTACCGGAACGCCCACAATCCAGCGGGATGAATCGGTCTCCATCGTCCGGGAAGTGCTGTTCTGAATTCTGATGATTGGGCCGGCTGGCTGAATGTGTTGTTGCTGCAATTGAGCCTTTAATTCCTGCAGGATGTTTGAATGGTTCCGGGAAGAAGGCACGTCCGCTAAAAACACGTAATAAAATGGTTGAATGGTTTTTATGGTCACCGCCGGGTGGTGTCTACCCCCAATGGATTTGTCCTGATCTTTAGTACAAAAGAACAGTCCGATGGCTAAAATAACCGACAGTAAGAAAAGAAAAAAACGTTGCATCTCCTGTGACCTCTCATTTGGGGAAGCAAATATAGTCACAACGTGGTGGATTGCCAACCTTTAATTTTTTTCCGGAAAGGAAACCTGGACGGGGAAGCCAAAAGGGGAAAAAGTCCCCATTCCGGCGCGAGGACGGATTGGGAAGCGCCTGCCGAAATTGAACCATCTGCGCCGGAGGGACGTTTCAGAATTAGGCTTTACATATTGTTCTGAAAGCCAGTTGCTATTATATTAACATGAAATTGAAACGGAGAACGTTTTATGACAGCAGTAAAAAGTGTTCGTCTGATCGGGGTATTCCTGGTGCTTCTTTTGCCCCAGTTCCTGATTGGTCAAACCTTGCGGGCCAAAGTGAATGTAAAGATGAGCCATCTGCCCCCCAACGAGCAACAGATTCTGGCCGATCTGCCCCAGAAAATTGCCGATTATTACAACAACAAACGCTGGGGCGACGAGAACCAGGATATTGTGATTAATTGCAGTGTCAGTTTGATTATTGAGACGGTTACCAATCGGGGATCGGAAAAGGTGTACCGGTCGCAGTTTTTAATCGGTTCAGAGAGCGGAGAAAATTTTTATGACAAAACCGTGGAATTTACCTACCAGGTAGGCGAGGTGTTCGATCAGTACCAGACAGTGTACAAACCTTTGCTGGGGGTGTTGGATTTTTACGCTTACATGGTCATTGCCGGGGAATTGGACACGTACGATCTGTTTGCCGGCACTCCTTTTTACGACAAAGCGCTGGACATTGCCAATCAGGGGCTGATTAGTAATTACCCGTTAGGCTGGCAAAAGCGTCTGGAAGAGGTGAAACTGATTACCGATGCCGACCATGTACCGTTGCGGGAGGCAAAGTTTTATTACTACGAAACGCTGTATTTTGTGGAAGGCGAGCCCAATCCGGATTTAGCCCAACAATACGCTCGCGGGGTGGTGGATCGCCTGGAGCAGGTTTACCGGCGAAAACCAAACAGCAAGGCGCTAAAACGCTTTCTGGATGCTCATTACCAGGAGTTTTGTAAACTGTTCAAGTACGACCGGGACCGTCGCAACATCGAAAAGCTTATTGAAATTGATCCCCGGCATCGCAGCACTTACGAGAATTGCCAGAGTTCGCGATAGCATCCCGCGGATTCCGGGCAGAGCGGCAGCGGCGTTTGTTCTGCCAAGGGCCTGGTACCTTCCAACCACTTTTTTAGCACAAACCATTGGTAAGTTATGAAGGCATTCTGGCCGAAAAAATTGAGTCACTTGCAACAGCGCGAATTGATTGGCGCCGGGCAATATGGGCTGGTGTACCGGGTCTTTAATCCTGAACTGGACACCCACACGGTAATCAAATTAATCGAAGTGCAGCAGGAGAATCTCCAGAACGCCCGCAAACGTTTTTTGCGGGAAATAAAATCGCTGAACCGGGTGCGCTCCGAACACATCGTAAGGATGCTAAATTCCTGGGTGGAACCGGATTTTCTGGCCTTCGAAATGGAGTTTATTCAGGGGACCTCGCTGGATCGGTTACAGGTACCGCTGTCCCGGATTCCTTATTCCCGCAAAGAAAAATTTATTTTGGATCTTGTCGAACAGCTCTGTCAGGGACTGGCCGATCTGCACTGTCAGGATTTGGTTCACCGGGATTTAAAGCCTTCGAATATTTTAATTCAGCTCAAGGAGGTGGCGGAACATTCTTCTCCGGAGAACATTCTACAGGAATTGCTGGACCGCCCGGACTTTCTGGTGAAAATAACCGATCTGGGGCTGGTGCGCGATCTCTCCGCTTCCGCCAGTATTACCGGAACGAAGGAGTTCATCGGAACGGCTGCCTACGTTGCCCCGGAGCAGGCCAAGGGAGAAAAAATTTCCCCGGCCACCGATTTGTATTCCCTGGGCGTCGTGTGGTACGAGCTGATTACCGGAAAAAATCCTTTCTACCAGAAAAATATTCTCAAAACCATCGAGGCGCATTTGACGCTGGAACCCCCGGCTATTAATCTGTTCGTCCCTGAATTTCCCCTGGATTTAAATCACATCGTCATGTTGCTTTTGCAAAAAGATCCCAAGCTGCGTTATTTTACGGCCCAGCGACTGAAATCGACTCTGGAAGAACGGAGAAAACCGCCGGAAGAACAACGCTTCCAACTACAAAATATTTTGCCGCCTCCGGACACTTACCGTCAGAAAGCGGAATTTTCCTGTGAACGCTGTTTCCGCCGGGTGCAGGAACAGCTCAAAGAGCGGGATGTACTGCTGGTGGTTGATCCCGACCCGGACTTTTTAAGCGGGTGCTTCAGCCACCTGGGAGAGCAAAAAGGTGAAACCGATTAGCTGGCAATTTATTTTTCCACCCGTTTTCACATCGGATTTCTCCTTTACCTGACCAGTGTTCTGTTGAAACAACTCTCCCCCGAGGAGCTTGCTGATTGGAAAGAATCTCTACCGGAAGACTCCCTGTTTCAGAATTTATTGCACCTCTCTCAGGAAAAAGATTTTTATGTTCAATATGCCTTTTTAAACAAACATTTTAGGAAAATTCCCGGTCTGTTCAAGTCGTACAACTGGCTGCAATTTTTAATAGAGATTATGAATCTGGTCCGGCGGAAAAAGGACCTCTACTTTTTTCTGGATCCGGACTTTGTTTCCAATCCGTTGAATGATTTTTTGCTGTTCAGTTTGGTGGAGTATTTTCGGGAATCCAATGTCAAATGGATTCTGGGAACCACCGCGGAATCGCCTGCTTTTGAAGCGGAATTGGCTCCGGGCGTGGTGAAATGGGAGAAATTGCCCCTGTCCAGGTTGTTAGAGCAGGAGGATTACCAGCAGTTAAAACGGTTTGCGAAACAGACGGTGCTTTTCGAACCGCTCCGTTTTCTGCAGGAGGAAGAAAGCTCCTATCAGCGACCCGAGCGATTTCAGGAGTTGAATCCGGAAGAAATTAAGTTTTTAAAATACTTTGCCCTTTCGGGACCGGAAAATTCGCTGGAATTTGTAAACTGGTTGATCAATACGCTGTTTGGTAACCGGAACATCGTTCTGGCTCTGCTGCAAAAAAATATTTTGCGGCAATTTTTGCACCCGGTACAAGGTCGAATGCTGGGATTTCTCCGCGGAGCGGAATACCTTTACTTTCGCCTGCAAATTTCCCTCTCGGAACAGGAGGAGATTCTGGAGCAAATTATTCGCTATCTGGAGAAAGATGCTTCCCTGTTGGCGAAAGAACGTTTGTTGGCGATTTTCATGAGGTTGGGCGAGGTGTCTCGGGTGGTGGGCCTGGCCACGGAATTTCTGGATTTTTTCTACGGATTGGGGGACTTAAATGCCCACGAATTCGTTTTGCGAAAGGTGGAGCGTTTTTTAAGTATTCAGCTTCCTTCCGGAAAGGAATTTGAGACCATTCGCTACCATCGCCTGCTGAACCAGATTGTGCGGGGTGAGAAAGAAACCATTATTGCCCACCTGGAAGACACCATTGAGTTTTTGTCCGGAAAATATTCTTTTGAAAAAAACATGGTGTTGCTGTTAATTATTTCCCTGGCCATTCGGGTGAAAGATTTTGCCTTGGCACGAAAATATTTTGAGCGGGTGCAAAAAAACCGTACCATTCGGCCGGTGCAGTTGGCCACGCTGGAATTTCTGGAAACGCTGATCGATTACCAGGAAGAGCGGAAAGAAATTGCGGCGAGCCAGATGAGTGAGGTACTGATGACCTTTCATAAACTGGACTACGTGTGGTTCATTCCCATGGGGTGTTATGTGTTGTCCCGAATTTTGCAAGATCTGGCCGAGTACGAGAAAGCTTACACGTACGCGGCCATGGCCATTCAGTCCGGCCGGGTATTAAATGATTTTCGGGTGGTTCACGAAGCCACCGAGTTGATTCTGAATAACCCCTACTACCAGAGTAAACGAGCCGATTTGCGCGATTGGTCAAAGGTCCGGGATCAATTAATCAAATTTTCTGTCTGGCGAACCAACAAAGTGGATTTCCGCTTCGAATTGCTGGGCGATTTCAAACGTTGAAGCGAACGGTAATGATGTCTCCGTCGCGAACCACGTATTCTTTCCCCTCTAATCTCAGCAGTCCTTTCTCCCGGCATTTGGCCAGATTCCCTACCGTAATAAAATCGTCGAAAGAGACGACCTCCGCCCGAATGAACCCTTTTTCGAGATCGCTGTGGATGACTCCGGCGGCTTTCTGGGCGGTGGTGCCTTCTTTTATAGTCCAGGCACGGCATTCATCCTCGCCCACTGTAAAAAAGGAAATGAGCCCCAGCAATTCGTACGATTTGCGAATGAGCTTGGGCAGTGCCGGCTCCTGAATTCCCAGATCGCTAAGAAACAGTTCGCGATCTTCCGGTTCCAGTTGGGAAATCTCGTACTCCACCTTGGCACACAAACCGGTAATGGTAACCCGGGGGTTGTGCTGGTAAGGAGCCAGACTCCGGAGTATCTCTTCTTCCCGCTGAATGTCGTTCTCGCCGTAGTTCATCACAATCAGGAGCGGTTTGGCGGTAAGAAATTGAAAACCACGCAATTTTAACTCTTCTTCCGGGGTAAAGGTCAGCTCCCGAAGCGGGGTTTCTTCTTCCAGCGCCTTCTGGCAGCGTTGCAGCAGTTCCAGCTCTCGTAAATCCTCTTCGTTCTTGGTGCTTTTGGCCTGTTTTTCCAGTCGTTTAATGCGGTTCTCTACAATGCTTAAATCCGAAAGCAGGAATTCCGCTTCCACAATCCGCACATCCCGCAACGGATCGATGCTACCCTCGGGATGCGGGTACAGATCGTTCTCGAAGGCCCGCACCACCAGGCAGAGGGCATCGCTGTTTTTGAGCACCGCAAGAAACTGGGGATCGAATCCCTTGCCGTGAGCGGCCTCTTTCTCTAATCCGCCCACCTCCACATATTGAATGGTGGCATTGACCTGTTTTTTGGGCTTAAAGATTGCGGTGAGTTGGTCCAATCGTTCGTCGGGGACTTTTACCACCCCCCGGTGGACTTCGATTTTACCGGCAAAGTGGCTGGTGTCGCTCTCCAGTCCGGTAAGGGTGGAGAACAAGGTGGTTTTTCCGGAATAGGGTAAACCGATGATGCCAATTTCCATTTTTTTCTCCCTTACAATGAAAAAGCGGGACTAAATGTCCCGCTCAAATTTAGGAAAATAATTGCTTCAAAACAACCCGGCGAAATTCCGGGAAAGGGCAGGCTAAAAGACGTCCGCCTTGCCGTTAATGTGCAAGGATTTGTCGATGATGGTACCGGTTCCGTCCACCACTCGCCCGTGGCAGGTGGTGCAACTGGTTTTGTCGTAATTGGCGTTTAAGTGACCGGTAGGAGGCAACCCGTGGCACATTTCGCACTCTTCTCCTTCCTCCTCAATCACATTCCAGACGGGTATTTCCCTCTTTCCGACAATAACCGAATCGACATAAGCCCAAGAGTTGGCAGACTCCGACTTTTTGAATTCGAAGTTCCCGTGGCAGTACACACTGGTGCAGGTAGCCGTATTACGGTCCCAAATGGGATTCAACGTTCCGTGGCCGGTGGCCAGGGTGTCGAAAACTACCTCTGCAAAGGGGGTGTCGTCGATGTGATGGGGATCGGCGTAACTGCGCACCGGAATGTGACAGGCGCTGCAGTCGGCGTAGGGATTGGTTTTGTCCGTTTCGGCCACGTGGATCTGGTGGGCGCCCACGCCAAGGGCGGCGGTGGTGGTATCGCCTTCCAGATCTTTCGGCGGCGCGTAGTTCACCTCGCTGCCGTGGCAGGTGTTGCAGGCTTCCGGTCCGGCGATGCTGGTGTGGCAAGTGCGGCAACTTACCTCGCTGATTCCCCCGGCGTAGTCGTTGCCGTGACAGGTCTGGCACGGTTCCAGACGCCAACCCTGTTGGCCTTTAATGAACATCCCATGAAATTCTGGCGATGTCGGGGTAATGAAACCGGCCGGATGGGGATATGCGGCATGGCAACTGCTGCAAGCCACCCCCACATCGCCCCCTGCAAAATCCGCCCCATGGCAGCTCTGACATTCCTGCAAATCGTAGTCCAGATTCTTCAGGTACGTGCCGTGGAAATTCTCCGAAGCCGGGTCGGCATATTGAGCCGGATGAGGATAAGCGGCATGGCAACTACTACAGGCAACCCCGCTTTTACCGCCCTCAAAATTTTGTCCGTGACAACTTTTGCAGCTCTCGGTCCCCATCTCCAGAACCGCCTTTCCGTGAAAGTCCTTCGAATCTTTCTCGTTCCAGGTTTTGGGATGGGTCGTTACGTCTAGCACGGCTTTTTTCTCGCTGCAGAATGTAAACAGCACCAGAAAAATCAGCAGGGAAAAGTACACTCGTTTCATATTCCTTCTACCCTATTTATTTGGTATGACAGGTTTGGCAAACTTGCTCGGCATTTTGTTCGTGGCAAGCCATGCAGGACTCCAGATCCCGCTGGGCTTCCAGGCGGTGCCGTCCGCCGTCTCCGGGAATCTGGTTAGCCCAACCGGCTGTGTGATTGTAAGGCATGACCAGATTGTCCCGATGGCAATCGATGCAAAAAGAACGTTCGGTGTGGCAGGCTGCGCACTCTCGCTCTTTACCAATCGCGTCCAGAGAATGGGTGAATTCGTAGTTCAGCGGGTGAGACATACGGTCCAGATTGTCCCCTTCGTGGCACTTCTGGCAGTAGTTGTCCTGGTGGCAGGTCTGGCAGGGTTTCCGGGGGGATTCGGTTTCCTGGACCGAACGGGCCAGATCGCCATGGGTGTGGTAAAAATTCGCTGTGTGATTGACCGGTTTTAATTGCTCGCCGGGTAGATGGCAGGTCTGGCACTGATTGCTGACCTGTTTTTGCTCGTGGCAATCCATGCATTGCACCTGATTGGGAAGAATATATTGGCGGGTGTCGGTTTGGTTCTCAATTCCGGCATGGCAGCTGTTACATTCCATCCCGGTGCCCAGATGCTTCTGATGGGAAAAAATCGGGCTGTATTTGCCAATACGCGCCACCGCACGAGGGTTCTCGGTGTCGCGGTGGCATTGCTGGCAGTTGTTCTCGCTTTCGATGTCGTGGCAATCGCCGCACGTCTCCATGCTCGGCAACAGGTTGTCCGTTCCCCGGGTGCTGGTTTCCGCCGCCTGGTGGCAGGTTGCACAATTTAATTCGTTCTCCACTACGTGCAAACGGTGAGAAAAGATGAGCTCGTTGGAAGCGGCCTCTTCGCCAAAAACCGGGGAGAGGGTGAACAGCGTTAATATTAGAATAGCTAAAGCGAATTTAAGATATTGTTTCATTTTTCATCATCCTCGTTAATTTCAACCCCTACCGAATGGTCCAGACTAAATGCTAAACAAATAGGTTAAATGGAAAAGGCCTCGCCAGTCGTGGTTGTAATAGCTATTGGTCATTTGCTGGACGTCGCCGCGGATCAGGAAATGCTTGTTGTAGCGGTAAATCAGACCGGCGGAGTAACCGATGGCGTCTTCGCTGAGGTTGGTGTACGCCCGTTCAAAATTGTAGTAGTTTCCGAAGAAACGAGCGGTCAGATTCGGCATCAGGTTGATGCGCAAATCGCCGTACAGTCCCAGATTTTTCGATTCTCCAATTCCGCTCTGGTAAACGACCCCGAATGTACCGTAGCGGGTTCCCAGCATACCAATTACGCGGTTGTCGCTGCCGTCTTCGTAGCGGGTGTAAAGGTATTGTAACCCGACGTCCAGGCGGTTCCAGCGATAGGTGGCCGCCAGACGGGCCTGATTGAAGGCTTTAATGTCGAAAATGTTGAAAAACGAATCTTCCCAGATGCGGGGACGCTGGCTATTGTATTCCGCCGAGGCGGTCAGTTTCCGTCCCAGATAAGTTAAACGCACACGAATTTGCTGGTAGTTTTGGGACTGCAGATTATAATCCAGACGACCGTAATAATTCAGCCTTTGGCGGAAGAGGTAGCCGGTGAGGCTGGTACCGAACTGTTCCCACATGACCCGGGTGGTTCCGTTTACCTGGCGGCTCTGGCGCAGGTAACTGAGCTGCAGGTTGTGGTTAGAGGAAAGGGCAAGATCGGTGAAACCACCCCACACCGCCCCGTCGTTCCAGCGGGTGGGTTCCAATTTCCGGTTCCAGGGGGTACGGGTACCGGCCAGGAGTTTGAATTTTAACCAGCGAGTCGCCTTCCCCTGCAAGAGCAGACCATCCACCGTGCCATTTAGCACCCCGTTGTACAAAAATTGCCGTCCGAGCCTGAGTTGGTAGGAAGGATTCAAGGTAACGTTGAGGTAAAGATTGTAAAAACGTTCTTCCCACTCGGCCGGATCGCCGCGGTGCGCGACTCGAAAGTAAGTGTTCAGATAGTGGCCCGGGGCGTTTGCCGGAGAAATCCGGAAATGGGATCCGAGGTAAGTGTCCCACAGTTGCGTTTCGTTGGCATTTTGCCAGGCGTACAGAGACGCATTGAGTGCGCCTTTCACCCGGAACTGGGCGAAAGCAAAATGCACCAAAAGCAACATCAGACAGGCAGACCAGAGTAGCATGCGTTTTTTCATATGCAACCTGTTCTCTTTTTGTTTTGGTTCTTTGTTTATTCCACTGCGTTTAAGACGATGGTTTACGATGCAAATGATGCGAAATATCTAAGTTTTGAGAATAAAAGCGTACAAAAACCACGTTTGAAAAAAGGCTGGTTGAAACAAAGATTTTTTTCTCAAAGATGAAACCGTACAAAGTTTAATCCTTGTTTCTCAGGTAGTTAGGTAGAAGACATTACCATACAAGTTTTTCGATCCAAATATATTATAATGAATATTTTCATTAATGAAAAGAAAAAAATGGTTTTATTTTACCCGAGGGGTGGAAATGTTCCGGTGGAGAGCGTTCTGTTTTCAGGAATACAGGCTTTCCCGGGGCGTCGTCCGAAGAGCAACTTTTGATTTTCGGGAGCGTAGAAAAAAGAAGCTTTTTAACGACTAAGGTGGGAAAAAACATCATGAGAAAGAGCTGGCGGTTCGTCTTTGGGGTGATCAGTGCCGGGGTGCTGGGCGCCTTTGTTTTGTTTTTAGTGAATCAAACGTATCAGATTGTGACTCTGGCATCCCGGGTGAATCCCCTGTTGGGCCAGGTGGTTTTCTGGTTTTTGCTTATTTTGTATGGGATGGCATTGCTGGGGGTGTTATTCCTCTATTTTCGTCTTCCGAAGGGTCTGCCGGATCCTCCGCCGCGGGAATCTCCGGAATATTCTCAATATTTAATTCGTCTTATCAAACGGTTACGGAAGAATCCGAAGCTGCGGGGTCGAACCGTCTCCAACCGCAAGGAGGTGGAAGAGGCCATTGCGGAACTGGATCGTCTGGCGACGGAAGATGTGAAGCAGACTGCCAAAACCGTTTTTCTGTCCACGGCCATTTCGCAATCCGGGCGTTTGGACGGCCTGTTCGTGCTAATGATGCTCTCCCGCCTGGTCTGGCGGGTCGCTCAGGTTTACTACCAGCGGCCTGCCTTTGCTCAGATGCTCCACCTGTACGCCAATGTGGCGGCCACCGTGTTTGCTTCCGTCCAACTGGAAGATCTGGACGTTAGTGAGCAGATTGAACCGGTGGTTGGCAGCATTATGGGCAGTAGCCTGGCACAAGGAATTCCCGGAGTGGGAATGGTGACCACCGTTTTGACCAACTCACTGGTGAACGGGGCGGCGAATGCCTTTTTAACCTTGCGGGTAGGCATCATTGCCCGGCAGTATTGTTCGCCCATCGTTGAAAAAGAGAGAAAGAAAATTCGTCAGCTGGCCAGTGTGGAAGCGTCGAAATTACTGGGTAGTATTGTGGTAAATTCGGCAGGCCGGATTACCCGGGCCATTGTGGGCAGTGCAGTAAAAGCGCCCCGCAGGGGGGCAGAATCGTTGGTTCGTTCGGCCTTTCGTAAGATCCAGAAGGAGACGCTCGATCCCAGCAGCCGGAGGGACGAATCGTAATGCCCGGGATCGGGGCGCCCCGGGAAAAACCGCGGCGTGGATTTAGTGACCTTCTTTTTCCTGAATTTCCAGGGCTACCACGGTTACATCGTCTTCGAATGTATTGGAGTGCGTCCACTGGCGAACCTGCTCCACCAGTTTTCCGGTCATTTCGCGCAGAGGGAGTTTGCCGAATTGGTGAATGGTTTCCAGAACCCGCTGGGAGCCGAATTGCTCTTCCTCTTTGTTGCGCGCTTCCAGGATGCCATCGGACACCAGAAGAATCCGATCCCCGGGAGTTAGTTCCAGTTCCCGGGATTCGTAGCGGGCAGAACGGTCGATTCCAATGGGAAAACTGGGATAGTGAATGTAGGTCGGATTGCCGCTCCAGGGAAAGTGGAAAATACCCGGATGGCCGGCGGAAATGTAGCTGAATTTCAGCGTTTCCAGATTTAAAATGCCGTACAGCATGGTGAAAAATTGCCCGATGTGATTGTCCAGTTGAAAATATTGATTCAAATAGTGGGCTAATTCGGTGCAGTGGGTGGGAATAACGCCGTTGTTCTGATGATCCTGGTTCATTAAGAAGAGGGAGGAACTGGAGTGCAGGGAAAGCAGGTGACTGAGGGTGACGGACAGAAGCGCTGCTGGCACTCCATGCCCGCTAACGTCCACGACATAAAGACCCAGATGTTTTTCGTCCAGCGGGAGGATGTTGAAAATGTCGCCGGCCAGTTCCAGGGAGGGCTGGTAAAACCAGGCGAAATCCATTCCGGGAATGTCTGGAATCTGATTGGGCAGCAGGGAATTTTGAATCTGAGCCGCTAACATGAGTTCGTTTTTCATGCGGGAATTGACCGATTCCAGTTGCCGGTTCTTTTCCTCCAGGCGTCTTTTCAGGTCAATAATACGTTCTCCCGCCCGCAGACGTACCCGTAGCTCCTCCATATCCACCGGCTTGGTGAGGTAATCGTCCGCCCCGGCTTCCATGCCGGTGATGAAGTCTTCTTTCTGACCTTTCGAGGTGATCATAATAATGTAAACGTAATCGGACTTTCCAGACTGCCGAATGCGCCGGATCAGTTCCGGACCGTCCATTCCCGGCATCATCCAATCGCTAATGACAATGGCAAACTCTTCCTTCAGAAAGCGTTGCCAGGCTTTTGTCCCGTCTTCGCAGGAAACCACTTCGTGTCCCGCTCCTTCCAGATGACGCTGCATTAAGCGGCGAGAAACAAAATTGTCGTCAACCAACAGAATCTTCATGGCTCTTACGCGTTAAAGAGTTAGCATCTTGTACGTTCTGGTTGCGCCAGAATCGCTCTGATTTCCATCTTCCGCTCTTGCACAGTAGCCCATTGGCTCTCTGCCCCGATGGTCGTTTCCGTCGGAGAAACTCCCCGGTTAAAAATATTGTGTTAGATCGAAAGCTGAACTGTCAATGGTGGCAGGAGGTAATCCCGTCTGCCTCAATGTTTCTCCTGAGAGAGCTCTCGACAATCGCGCCGTGATGGTTCCCTCTCAACCAGCGCTCCGTCGAACGGCTCGTACTATGTTTGCTGCTGTTTCACAAAATCCAGCAATTCGTTCTTAATCTTCTCGACCTCGTTTTTTAAGGTGCCAAACTTGTCGGAAGCTCCCTGCAGGTTCTCTTTCTTCCCCATCATTTCCAGTTCATAAGCCAGGCCATGTCCCTTCTGAGCGGCGAATTCTCCTAATACGCCTTTCAGACTGTGGGCGGACATGTTCAGGGCCGCAGCGTCCTGATTGGCAATGGCGGTTTGAATATCCTCCAGCATTTGTTCAATGTTTCCTTCGAACCACTCCACCATCTCATTAATAAGGTCCCAATCGCCGCCCATGCGTTCTAAAAACACGGCTGAATCAAAGGCAGTCTCATTCTCCTGGGACTTCGATGTCACTTTTTCTTCCTCTTTTTCCCTTTTGCTCGAAAAGAGCTCATCCAACACGGTAAACAGTTTTTCTGATTTAACCGGTTTGGTTAAATATGCGTCCATGCCGGCGTTTAAACAGCGTTCCTGATCTTCTTTCATGGCGTGGGCCGAGAGTCCCACAATGATGGTGTGAACTCCTTTTTCCTGTTCCAGGGTGCGAATTTTCTGAGTCGCCGCCAATCCGTCCATTTCCGGCATCTGGACGTCCATTAAAATAACGTCGTAAGGTTTTTCGGAAAGGGCGGTTTCCCACTTCTCTACCGCTTCTTTCCCGTTGTTTGCGACGGTCACTTTGTGCCCCACTTTCTGAAGCATACTGATGACCACTTTCTGGTTAATAAAGTTGTCTTCGGCCAGCAGGATATGGAGCTGGTATTGTCGTTCTTTTAAACTGTGCAGGGTAATCAATTCTTTCGACTCCTTTTGCGTTTTGGAACGCCCGATGACCACCGTCAGGGCGTGGTACAAGTCCTTTTGTTTAATGGGTTTGGTCAAATAAGCGGCGATACCCAGTTCCCGGCAGCGGGCTCCGTCTCCCCGTTTTCCGGCGGAGGTGAACAGAATAATGGGAATCGTGGCGAATTCCGGTTGCTTAACAATTTTTTCTGCCAGGGTGAAACCGTCCATCTCCGGCATCAGAATGTCCAGCAAAATCAGATCCAACGACTGGCCGTTTGTTTTGATTTTGTTCAGTATCTCCAGGGCTTCTGCTCCATTGGTGGCCAGAATGGGGCGCATCGACCAGCTCTCTAACCTTTCCCGAAGAATAATCCGGTTGGTTTCGTTAT
>JAJRXE010000338.1 GCA_024276455.1 Calditrichota bacterium | reverse complement strand
TCATGGTACCTCGGAAATTTGGTTCAAGACTTTTACAAAAAGGCTCCCCAGAGCCCCAGGACAAAGATGAGCAACAGGGCCGAGAGGAGGAGGTTGAAACGGTCTGCGCCGGCCAGCCGGAGGCCGCTCTCTCCGGTGAGGGCGAGCGCCGGCATTTTAAACGATTCGTTAAACGTTTCCCGGCGCGGTGTTCCCGAGAAACGGCCTTCCGGCAAACTGGCCAAAACCAGCACCACTCCGGAAACCAGGAACAGCAGTACGGCAAAATGCAGGAAATTCACTCCGGCGAACCAGCTTAAAACGGGCGAGGTGATTTGACCGCTGTTGGAAAGTATTTCCAGTACCAGGCGGGCAGCGCCCAGCAAGCCGCCGGTCACCAGAGCCCAGTTAGCGCCCCGGCTGTTTATGCGCTTCCAGAAAATCCCGATGAGGAACACCGCCGTAATGGGTGGGCTGATGTAAGCCTGCATGCTCTGCAAATAAAGGTAAATGTGAGCAGTAATAAAACGGGTGAGGGGAATCCACAGGATGGCGGCCATGACCATGGCGGTGGTGGCCAGGCGTCCCACCAATACCAGTTTCCGTTCGCTGGTGGCCGGCCGAAAGGTGCGGTAAATGTCCATGGTGAAAATGGTGGCGGCACTGTTAAAGGCGGCAGCCAGCGAAGACATTAAAGCGGCCAGCAAACCACTCACCACTAACCCCTTCAAGCCTACCGGCAACAGGGAGCCGGTTAACAAACGGGTGTACGCCTCGTCGCCTTCAATCCCCGGGTACAGTGCGGCGGCAATGAGCCCCGGAAATACCAGAATGAACACCGGAAGGATTTTCAAGAAGCCGGCGAAAATTGTCCCGCGCTGGGCCTGCCCCAGACTTTTGGCGCTCAGTACCCGTTGAACGATGTACTGATCGGTGCACCAGTACCAGATGCCCAGAATGGGCGCGCCAAACAGAATGCCGGTCCAGGGAAAATCCGGGTCGGAGGCCGGTTTCAGAATGCTGAAGTAGTCCGCTGGCAAACGGGCCTGCAACCCGGCGAGTCCGCCGACCTCTTGCAAACCGAAGAGGGTGAGCACCACAGCGCTGGCAATGAGAAAAAAAGCCTGAACCACGGCGGTGTACATGACCGCCCGAAGCCCGCCCACAATGGCGTAAATGCCGGTGAGTACCACCACCACAATGGCGGAGGTTTGCAAATCCCAGCCCAGCATGCGGCGGAAAATCAAGCCACCGGCAAACAGGGTTACCGAAATTTTAGTAAACAGGTAGGTGAAGATGGAGATGCTGGAGAGGTACAGGCGGCTGGTGGTGTTAAAGCGCCGGCCAATGAATTCCGGTACGGTGAAAACCTTTGCCCGCCAGAACAGGGGAGCGAACACCCAGCCCAGGAGAATCAGGAAAAAAACCGCCATCCACTCAAAATTGCCGACTGCCAATCCCCGGGAAGCCCCGGAACCGGCCAGTCCGATGAAGTGCTCGCTGGAAATGTTGGTGGCAAACAACGTGAGACCAACGGCAAACCAACCCATGTTCCGTCCGGCCAGAAAATAATCGCGACTGTTTTCCTCGCGTTGGCGGGAAATGAAAAATCCCACTACCACCACAATCAGCAGGTAAAGAGAAATGATGAATAGGTCCAGCGATTTTAAACCCGACAAGGTTTTACTCCGTTTTTACCGATTTTACTAATGGCAGATTCCATGCCAGGGGAAGTCCATTTTTGTAACTCCTTGTTCTTTCAGTGTTTTGAAAATTGTGTTCGCTTTACGGTCTGCTTTCTGTGTTATTAAAATAATAAAAAACCGTTATCATTTTAATAATCTTGCCTTCGCTGGACGTTATTCCCGGGATCGGGAAAGTTGCCGCCGGGGGGCACTCAATGCCGTGGTGGCGAATCCCGTTCCAGTTTCCGAAGGAAAATTTGCGCCGGAGTGAATTGGGGATCTTCCTGCAAGAGCTCCTCCAGAATCCACCGGGCGTTCTCCGGGTGACCGGCGTCGGCCCAGAATCCCGCCAGGTAAAAGCGGGCGTTTTGCTTTTCCCGAGGAGTCATCCCCGGAAGCTGCAGGGCCCGCTGCATTTCCTGAATGGCTTCCGGGAGCTTCCCGGTTTTCCAGAGAACCAGGGCAAGCTGGTAGCGCCAGAGGGGAGTCCGGGGAGCCCGCTGGAGCGCCAGACGGTAATAGGTGGCGCTTTCCGCCCATTGCTGTCGCTGCCGGTACAGCCGGGCAATTTGCAGAAACGGGTAGGGGTCGCGCGGGGTGTAGAAAGCCACCGCGGCGTACTCCCGCAGGGCTTTCTCCGGTGCTCTGTGCGCTACATAAGCCTCCGCCAGACGGAAATGAGCTTTGTTCCACACGTTCTCTTCGAACAAATAGTGGAGCGCCACCGCCTTACTCAGGGAATCGCCCACCGGACGGTAATCCCGGTAAGTGACTTTCTGTTCCGGAAAGGGCCAGGAATGCACCATTTTGAAGATTTTCAGTTGCCCAATGTCCCAGTCCAGAGGGGTGACGTAGTAAGGTTGCTCGCCGGGTTGAAAGCGAGGGTCAGGTTGGGAGAGCAGCCCGGTTTTCAGAATGGCCTCGTAAAAAGTGCGCGCCATCAGGTAATAGCCTCTGGGATTCGGGTGAAGGTGGTCGCAGAGCAGAGTTTTTCCCGGGACACCGCCGGGGGAATGGCGACGGAAAACGGTTTCCAGATCCACAAAATGTGCCTGCCACTGGCGGGCCAGGCGGCGGATGATCCGGTTGACTTCTCCGCTGGCGCGGAAGCGAATCAGGTCGCGGTCGCGCGCTCCAGCCAGGTAGTGGTAAGCAGTCAGGGAGTCGCCGCTGGCCAGGTGCGCCCGGCCCAGCCGGTACCATAGCCGGGCGGCACTGCTATCCAGTTGAAAAGCCTGCCGGTAAACCCACAGTGCGGTCTGGTAATGCCCTTCTGTTTCCGCCTGCTGCCCCTGTTGCAGCAGATGCTGGATGTCCCGAGAAACGGCTTCCGGTAGTGGAGCGGGTGGTTCGCCGTTCAAGGGCGGTTGATCGGCCAGATTGGACACCAGACTGCTGAGAAGGACCGGCACCTTGCGACGCTGGCAGGCGGCCAGAATTTCTTCCAGATTCTCCCGAAAGTTTTGCAGGGTGCGGCGGTATTTGGCTCCCCGGTAAGGAAGCACCCGATCTCTGATGACAGCCGCCATCAGGGATTTTTGCTGCGCGCTGCTGGAAGGAGCCGGACGTAGGGCGGCGATGAACCGTTTTAGAATTTGCACCAGGTGGAGCCGCTGCAAACGTAAATAGAAGCGAACCAGTCGGCCGTTTTCGCCCACGAAACGGGTGGAGGCACTCCCAAAAG
>JAJRXE010000023.1 GCA_024276455.1 Calditrichota bacterium | reverse complement strand
TTCCTGCAGGCAAACCGATTGGGAGTGGTGTTGCTCCAGGGCTATTACCTGCCGCCTGTTACCGAATTGTACCGCAAGTTTCACTCCCTGATTCCGGAGCTGGTGATTATTCGCCTTCACGGTCCGGAGCGAGAGGGGATTGAAGAGGAGAGCGGTGGAAAATGGAACCGCATTCTGCGGCCCCGCGACGCGGAACTGGAGCAAATCGCCTACCTGGTGACCGACCTCCTGGAGCGCGGGCGCAACGTGTACCTGAACGTCAACAACCATTACGAAGGGTCCGCTCCACTCACCATTCGGAAAATTCAACTCATGCTGAAAGAGATGCTCCTGTCGAATGAAAGCGATTGAACACATCGATGTTGGATTCGTGCCGCCATCCGTTCGCGAGTTGGGATGATGCCGCAAGGCTGATATCCCTGGCAATTTCTGGAATATGGTGAAATTTCCCACGGGTCGCTGCAAACTTTAATTTGCGATCTCCAGGCATGAAACCTTGATCTATCACATAAAGATTGTGAAGTTCTCTCCTTTCAGAAAGCGTTAGGTGGTCGCCGCGAATTTCAGTTTGCAATATTAAGGGTGTTTCGCAGGCCAGCAGTCCGCTGCTAATTTGGGAATTTTCGTTTCAGAAATTTTGGCAGCGAATTGGTGGAGGGGCGGAAGAAAAAACGGCGGGTCAACCGCGACCCGCCGGTGAGCTGTTTTTATTCGGATTCTTTACCAAAATCTTTCCACTTTTCCAGTTTACCCAGATCGATCGCGTCGATGGCCTGGCGGCCAATTTTCTGATCGATGTCGTAGCCTTCAATTTCAATAAGAAACCGATCGGCAACCAGCACGTTCATCTGGTACTCGTTGTCCCCGCTGTCGTACTTTTCGTAGGCTTTGTGGCCCTTGTAGGTGAAGGTGCGTTCATATCCGGTGTCGGTTTCGCGCTCGAAATCGGCCAGGGCCCAGGAAGCGGCCGCCATGGCGACCGGCCCCGAGAGACTGCCCATGTCGATGATTTTAATATTCAGACTGGCACCGCTGTCGTTGCCGTAGTCTCCTTCCGCCTGGGACACATTGATTCCGAACGCCGAGGTGCGTTCGCCGCTGGCATTCTGGCGGGTCAATCCGTCCACTTTTTCCGGCAGGAGTTTTTTCAATTCCCGGAAATCGACCGTTTTGACTTTTTGAGTGCCTCCAAGGGCTTTATTCATCTGCTGCATGGCCTCCGCCATCTGTTTACCAGCCTCTTCCATGCTCTGAGCGACTTCTTTTTGGACTTCCTGAGTTGCCGCTGATTCGTCTGCTTTCTGACTGCAGCCCAGAGCAAAATACAAAAATATTCCCAAAGTAAAAATGGTAACCAATCGCCACATGGGTACCTCCTCCTTTTTTGATTGCTTTACAGAATACAGAAAACTTTTTCGGTTGTCAAGAATGAACTGTTCTTAGGCAGAAAAATTTTTGCGCCGTTAACCGGGTGGCCAGTACAGGTAACGTCCGCCCAGGAGATGGAAATGGAGATGAAATACCGTTTGTCCGCCCTGGCGACCGGTATTCAGAACCAGACGATACCCGTTCCGATGGAGCTCGAAATCGCGGGCAATGTTGCGAGCCACGTAAAGAAGCTTCCCTAACAGCGCCTGATCCGCCTCTTCTGTTTCCTCCAGAGAGGCCAGATGCTTTTTCGGAATGATGAGAATGTGCACCGGTGCCTGGGGATGAATATCGTGAAACGCAAACACGTCCTCGTCTTCGTACACTTTTCGCGCCGGAGAAGCACCGCTGGCAATCCGGCAAAAAATGCAATTTCCCTCGTTCATGGTAATCCGCTCCCGTATGTTTTGTTTAATACGTATGAGTCGGTCAAATGGTTCACAAAAAATTTTTCAACAGAGCGGTAGCAACCACCGCCGCGGTTTCCGTGCGCAAAATCGGGGTGTTTAATCGGATTAATTGAAAATCCTGCTCCCGGGCGAGGGCCAGTTCCTCGGGGTGGAAGCCGCCTTCTGGACCTACCACCAGAATCAGAGGGAGCTCTGGCGATTCCCAGCGCTTCATCCGGGTGGCCTTCCCATCGGGATGAGCCAGAAAACGATTTCCATTCGCTGCCGGCAGATTCTCCATCCACTCCCGGCAGGGTTGCGGGGGAGCGATCTCCGGCAAATAGAACTGACGGGATTGCTTAATGGCGCTAATGCTTATTTTACGTAAATGTTCCGCTTTAATTTTTTTGAAGTTGGAATACTTACAAATAAGGGGAACGATGCGCCGTACGCCCAGTTCGGTCAGTTTTTCCACCAGCCAATCCATGCGGTTGGGACGAATAATGCCCACCCCGATTTCCAGTTCGTTCGTCGCTGGAAAAGGGACCTGTTCCTCCTGCCGAATGCGAATGCGCACCTCTTTTTTTCCCTGAAATACTATTTCACCCTGCAGGCGGCGACCGTTTCCGTCGGTGAGCTCCAGCGCGTCGCCCACCCGCCGCCGCAGAACCCGGGTGAGATGATGGCTTTCTTCCGGACTTAAAACAACTTCCGGTTGTCCAGGAGTAAAAGTTTCCAGAAAAAACAGTTCCATGGCGATTCAGCGTTTCTCCTTTTTAAAACGCTCCTTGCTAAATTCCCCGTCTGGCTGTTTAAAAGCTGGTAGAAAAATCGAAAATGAGCTGGGTGTTGCCCGCATCGTTCAGTACGTATTCCAGGCGCAGCAGGTTAATAAAAGGAACGTGAAAGTGCAGTCCGGCGCCAACGCCACTAAAAAAGCGCCGTAGCGAAAACTGTTCCGGCCTGTTCCAGACAATTCCGGTGTCCGCAAAAATCCCTGCGCTGAGCCCGTATTTCATGTTGGCCGTAAAAGCCGAAAGAATGGAAGGGGCATTCCAGGTAAAATAATGAATCGGAATTAAGGGAAACCGAAATTCCACGCTCTGCAGCATGAGATTGTTGGCGGTGAAGATCCGGTTAAAATAACCCCGGATGCGTTCCTCAAAACCAAAATAAGTCAAATCGTAAATCGGGGGATTCCCCTGATTAGTGATCAGCAGGTTGCGAACCCCCACCGACAACCCCCGGTACAGCGGCAGGTAGAGGCGGTGGTCGAATTTAAAACGCCAGAATTGCGGTTGGTGGGAGCTGAATCCGGTGCGCGACAGGTTGTATTGAAGGTAAAATCCCTTTTTCGGGTATTCGTACAGGTCGCGGCGATCCCAGAAGAGTTGGTACTCGATTTTGGGAACCCAATCCCGCCCCGATTCGGAAGCGGAATACGCCCGATATTCCGCCGGGAGCTCCACCCGCTGAAGGGAAAAGAGAACCTGGTTACTCAGGTAAAGGTTAAATCGTTTTCCCAGCGTAAGCTCAATGCCGCGACGTTGTTCGTCGAAGCTGTACAGTTTATTCCGGGTTCGCTTTTTAAACAGCGAGAAACCCAGAATGAGTTTTTTATTTCCACCAAACCAGGGATTCTGGTAGTCAATAAACAGACTGGGATTGTAACCCAACCAACCGCCCAACATGATTTTTTCGTTTCGTCCCCGAAAATTGAAGTGCAACAGGGAAAGTCCGTAACTGATTTTGCTCCAGCTGCGTTCATTCAGAAAAAGAATGGGCACCGGGTAAAAATACCAGATTTCGGTAACCTGAATGACCAGCGCCTGACGGTGATCCAGCGAATCGACCTGCAATTCCACCCGATTAAAGAGGAACAGGTTGCGGATGCGCTGCTGAATCAACTGCAAATCGTCGCGGGTTAGAGTAGCGGGAAAGGTAAATGGAATTTCCCTTAAAATGACTTCCGGACGGGTCTTTTTATTACCCCGGACGACCACCGTGTCGATTTTGACCGTGAAGGTTTGGCGCTGGGCAAACAAAAAAACAACTGGTAGCAACAAAAATAATAGGGTGGTCTGCAGGCGACGCATTAATGTTTCCCTCGGAAATTGGTTTCAATCCAGATTGGGTTTGTGACGCAAAAATATTCTTTTCCGGCGGATTTAGTGAACGCTTCCAGACGAAGATATTCCACGCCTTCCAGATTCAGTTCTACGTTCAACTGAAGCGACGATTTTCCAACCGGTATTTTAATCGGCATAATTTGTTCTTTGTTTAAATTTTGGCGTCCCAAATATAGGCGTAGGCGCTCCCATTTTCCAAATTCTTCCGTACTTTCCGCCTGAATGCGCACGCGGGCACCGGCGGATATGTTTCCCCGAGAACCGACTCTCAAGTGGGTACGACCGTCGCTTAGCGCCAGCACAGCCAACGGACCATCGGAAATGACGGCGTGGTGGGTTTGTAGGCTGTGAAGGAATCCCGCCAGAGAGCGCTCCGGGCTGTGAAGCGCAGTGCGCACTTCTCCCAGCAAATGGAAACGGTGAAAAGAGAAATTCAAAAAGGGAATCCGAATTTGCCGAAAACAGTTGAAATTCCCGTGAGCATCGCTTCCGGCCACAATCCCCACCTGTTTTCCCTGCCGGAGCAAAGCGATCCAGAATTGCCGCCCTCGTTGGTAGGCCCGGTTTGCCCGCCCGTTGAGAATCTGCAGCGTACGGATCCGGGCATCCTGCAGGTCGTCTTCTTGCCACACCCCCCGGCGGAGAATTAAACGCTGGGAAAGGGGGGGCGCTTCTTTCGGATGAGCTGCCACGGCCAGAGCGCTTTCGGAAAGCCGGGCCAGCAGATCTGGCAGAAGCAGGGTCGGCCGATTTTGGAACAGGCGTTCTGCTCCGTCGCCTTCCCCGGGATGAAACAGCGGATCGTTAAGTACCAGACAGTGCACGTTTTCTCCCCGGGCGTTGCCCACCGAAACCTCTTCGCCGGGAATCAACACGAAATCCGGGAATTCCTGTTGAATTTTTGCAACTTCCTCCTGGAAGTTTTGCCATTTGCGAAGTTCCGGATCGTTCTTCAGAAAATTGTCCGGCAGGTCGTCCAGATCGTAGGAATGGTCGGTCAGGGCCAGAAAATCCAGACCCAGCGCCCGGGCCGCCTGCACGGTTTCCCGAACGGGCGCTCCGAATTCCACCTGATCGGCTGTGTAGTGGCTGTGCACGTGCAAATCGCCCCAGTACCAGTCCGGTAAACGGGGTAAGGGAGTGGGGCTCAGGGAGAGTTCGAAAGGCGGATGGGGAAGGGAAGAATAATTGTCCTGCCGAATGGTCTTCTGTTTCCCATTTGGGAGGCGGTAAACCAGCTGGACGGTGATCCGATACTGGCCCGGTTCGGGGAGCAGATCCGATTCCAGCCAGAAGGTTCGGGAGAAAAAAAGGGTATTAATTGCAATAGCGAGGGTTAACTTTTTTTCAAATGTGCGCTGCGAAGCTTCTTTTTGCACCTGGATCAGCACCTCCTGAATCTGTACCGGAAACAGGTGGGCGTCTTTTACAAAGAGGAACAGGGGGACCGGTTCCCCGAACCGGGCACGAAAAGGGAGGTCGAAGATGATTTCCGGCTCGCGTTGAAACAGGCGACTGAAAATCGCCCGGTAACGGAAATGGATTTCCGCGTAGGCGGGTAGCAAGAGCGTCAAGCTAAGTAC
>JAJRXE010000337.1 GCA_024276455.1 Calditrichota bacterium | reverse complement strand
CAAACACGATGTATTTTTTGCCAATACCCAGTGGCTGGTGGACACCCAGTTGGAATTTGCCGGCATTGTGTACCATCTGGATGGTGCCAATTCGTTCGGATTGTCGGTGACCTATTTACATACCGACGATATGAAGGAGACCACCGAACTCCAACCGCTGGGCACCGGACGCTACTTCAGCTATTCCGATGCGTTGTTAAGTTTAACCTATTCCCGCCGGATGACCACCAAGTTCAGCTTTGGGCTGTCGGTGAAATATTTTTCCGAAAAATTGGCCGAACTGACCATGAATGCGGTGCTGTTCGACCTGGGGACTCTTTACGATACCGGCTGGAAATCGGTGCGTTTTGGAGTTTCGGTTACCAATTTTGGAAGCGACATGGCTCCCAGTGGAAGTTTTACTTACAAAACTCTGGAAAACGAAGAGGTCAAGGTCTCCGATTTCCAGAAATTTTCTCCCCCGATAATGTTCCGAATCGGCATTGCGGCCGAAATTTTCGAGAACGAGATGAATTCCCTCACCGGCTCCATTCAGCTAAACCATCCCAACGACAACGACGAAAACCTGAATTTTGGACTGGAATACTGGTGGAAGAACTTCTTTGCCCTGCGGGGTGGCTACGTGAGTGGTCGGGTGGAAGAGGACTTCTCGGTGGGATTCGGATTGCATCTGCCTATCTCGTTTGCCGATTTTCGGCTGGATTATTCCTACAGCAATTTCGGACGTTTGGGTAATGTGAATCGTTTTTCAGCACATTTTCAATTCTAAAGGGTGGTAACATGATGAAGTTAACGTATTGGTTTCTTTTGCTTTCGACATTAATTCTGGTGGTGAGCTGTAACCACGATAAATATCCCCTTCCCACGGTTCCCAAAGGGGAAGAACTTTACGGGAACGTGGGAAAAGAGGTGTACAATTTAATCAATCCCATTCTGGATGCCGAGCACGGGTACAATTTTAATCATCCTTCGGATGTGTACGTGGGAGCGGACAATTTTGTTTACGTTTGCGACACCGACAACAATCGCATTGTCATGATGGACATTGGCGGCACCATTCAGGGTGTTTCTCAGTACATCGAGCATCCCGAGGCGATTACCCAGAACGACCGGTTGGAACTGCTTATTGTGAACAAGACAAATCGCATTTACAAGATTGATCTGGTGGCGGTGAATCATCACATCAACAATGCTCCCGTCGAAATGGTTTTCGAGCAGACCAGTGAACCAAACCGCCAATTTACCGGCATCACCGTATACAATGGCATGGAGTACTACGTTACCGTGGTCGATGTGGCCGACAGCAGTACCAATTTTAAGGAATTTAGTTTTATTTACGATTTCAATCCCGACAACACGTTAAAAGGCCCCTTGCCCCTTTTTGTGAATGGTACCGGATTGTTTTCGGCCATTGTTCCCACGGCCATTGTTTCCCTGCGGGAACGTTACCTGGATATTTCTTCCCGCAAAGAAGACACTAAAGCCTTCATGTTTACTCAGATAGGCCGTACCAGCCTGTTGCACAATGCCTTTAAATTTCAACACATTACCACCAAATTATTTGAAGGGCAGGAAGTGTTGGTTCCCAATACCGCTCTGATTGGTACCGACATTTACAAACCGGACAAATTCTGGAATCTGGAGGATGTGGCAATCGATCGGCAGGGCTACATCTTCCTGGTGGATGCCGGACGAGCCATCGACGACCCCGACACCACCCGACCGCTTCCGGGATTTTACCGCTTTGCGCCTTCCGGTTTACAGTTGCAGGCGGTTTTAGGCTTAGGTGATGGACCACGCTCGTTTAATAATCCCAAGGGCATTGCCGTAACCCCCTTTATTGAACAGCAGATTGTTTACGTGGCCGACACCGGAAATAACCGCATCATGATGTTTCAGCTCTCCACACAATAAAGCGGGGTGGAACAGGTCTGGTTTGGTTGGTAAAATTGGTCGGACATTTCTCCTTTCCAAAATCCGAAAATCAAAAGGGGTAGAGGTTTAATAAATAACAAGGAAGCACTTATGACAAGCTGGCTGGAAAAAGAACGACAACTGTTCCTGAATGTGTTTAAACGCTTACCGGTGGAAATCCAGCGGGGCGAGGGATGTTATTTGTACGACCGCGCCGGGAAGGCTTACCTCGATTTGCTCAGTGGATTGGGAGTCAATGCGCTGGGTTACGGACATCCCCGGGTCCTGGAAGCCATCGAACAGCAGTTAAAACGAAACCTGCACCTGAGCAATTACTTCATTCAAGATGTTCAGCTGGAATTGGCGGAAAAAATCTTGCATTTCAGCGGGCAGGATCGCTTGTTTTTCTCCAACAGCGGTACGGAAAGCATTGAGGGCATTCTAAAGCTGGTGAAAAAATGGGGAAATCTGCACGGTAAACACAAGATCGTT
>JAJRXE010000336.1 GCA_024276455.1 Calditrichota bacterium | reverse complement strand
AGCAGGAACTCTATCTCTTTCAGCTCCGCCAGAAGGAACTGGAACAACAGCGGATTCCCATGCAGAACGAATACCAGCAGGTCCGTCAGACCCGGGAACGGCTGGGCAAGGAAGTACACGTGCGCGAAGCGGAGCTGGAAAAGCTGCAGCTGCGTTCGGTTGATCTGGAAGGCAAATTCCGCACCGTGGCCACCCGCCTCAGCGAGTTCCAGGATGAAATTCGTCAGCATCAGGAAAAGGTGAAATTGGATCAGCAACGCATCGACTCCCTCCGGCAGTACATCGAGAAAGCGGAAAAGGAAATCGTAAATCGGGAGCAACGCCTGGAGAGCCTGCAAGAAGAGCTGGCCAATCTGGAAGTGGAAAAGGAAAAAGCCCGTGCGGCGGCGCAGGAGAAACAGCAACTGTATCAGGAAAAAGCCAACCGGCAGTTAGAACAGGAAACGCGGCTGGAGACGTTGCGCCAGAAATACCAGGATTTCCGGCAGGAAAACGTGACCGTACTGCAAAACGCCACCCGGCAACGGGACGATTTCCACCGCCTGAATATTCAAAAAAACAGTTTGAACGAACGCATTGAACAGCTAAACCGCCAGGTACAAAACCTTCGGCAGGATCTGCAACAGCGGGAGGCTAAACTGGCCGAACTGGAAAAAGAACTGGCTGACGCCGAAGAGGATTTAACTCTGTACCGCCAGGAACGAACTTTGCTCGACTCGCAGATTGAAACACTGGAGCGGGAACAACCCAAACTGGTGGAACAGAAAAGCCACCTGTTAGGCGAAATCGAAAAACTGCGCAGTCAGCGGGATTTTCTCCGCAAGGTCATCGAAAATTACGAGGGATTTTCCGAGAGCGTGCAGTACGTGATGGCTCACAAGAACCAGTACGCCGGACTCATCGACACCCTGGCCAATATGGTGGACACCCGCGAAGAATACCGTCCAGCGCTGGAGAGTTTTCTGGAAGAGATTGCCAATTATCTGGTGGTGGAAGAGGTAGACACGGCCCGCAACATATTGCAGGAAATTCGCCGGAATAAAAAAGGACGGGTGACAGTGGTGCCCCTGAGCCTGCTGAACGGCTCCCGCAACGGCAAAGCGGATCCGGCTCAACTGAACGGCGAAGCCATTCCCCTCCGGGAGGTGGTGGAATTTGATCCCAGATACCAACCGTTGTTCAACTTTTTGTTCAACCGGGTACTTCTGGTAAAAGACATGGACACTGCCCTGCGCTACCACCAGCAATATCCGGAATTTAATTATTTGACTCTGGAGGGGGAGCTGCTGGGCGAATGGGGCAACATCACCGGGGGCGGACGGGGCGATTTTAACCTGGTTGGCCGCCAGCGGCAATTTGAGCAGTTAGAAAAACAGTTGCACCGCACCGAAGCTGAACTGCAGAAAATCCAGACCCAACTGGAGGAAAATACCCGCCAGACCGGGGAGAAAAAAAGCAAACGGCAGGAATTCGAACGCCTGATTCAACAGCAGGAGGCTCAGGTCAATCGGCTGCAACAGGCCCTGGGACAGGGACAGTTCGAAGCAGAGCAGAGCCGCCACCGGCAGAAGGAAATCGAAGAGGAAATCGAATCCCTGCAGGAACAGATTCGGGAACTGGAAGAACAAGAGCAGCAACTTAAACCCCTGGTGGAATCGTCCGTCCGCCAGCAACAACAGTACCAGGAAGAGGAGCAGCGTTTCAACCGGGAAATCGAGGAAATTGAACGCCACTACCGTGAATTAACCCGGGAGGTACAACAACTGCAGATGGATTATCTGCACCAGCAAAACCGGGTAAGCGAACTGGAGCAGCGGCGGGAGTTTATTGAGAAAGAGATGGGCGAAATCCGGGAGAGAATCCAGACCCTGAAGGACGAAATCAAGAACTACCAGCAGGAAATTCAACAACTACAAGAGCGCATTGCCGGGCAGCAACAAAACCTGGAGGTGTTGTACGCCGAGCACGACAGCATCGAAAAAGAGAAAAACGAGCTGGAAACCGCTTACCAGAGCCTGAAATCGGTCATCATTGCCCGGGAAGAGGAGGTAAAAAAATACCACCGCAAGTGGAACCAGTCTCTGGAACGTCTGCGGGAGCTGGAACTGGCTTTGAAAGAAATTGAAGTGAAACAACAGGCCCTGCGGGAACAAATGAACGAGCAGTTCGGCGAACAACTGACCACTCTGCTGGAGGAAAATCCCGTCCCGGAAGAGCAAACGGTGGCAACCGTGCAAGAAGAGATTTCCCGCTTGCGGCGCCGCATCGAGCAGTTGGGCGAGGTAAATCCCCTGGCCGTGAAAGAATACGAACAGGAAAAAGAACGGTTGGATTTTCTCAAATCCCAGCGAGATGACCTGCTGGAGGCGGAAGCAGAATTGCTGACCACCATCAACAAGCTAAACAAAACCGCCAGCGAACTGTTTCTGGACACTTTTAACAAAATCAATGAAAATTTTAAGCAGGTATTCGGTAAGTTTTTCGAGGGCGGCGAAGCCGAATTGAAATTGGTGGAAAACAGCGATCCCCTGGAGACCAACATCGACATCTCGGTACGGATTAAAGGGCGGCGTCTGAACACCCTGGCGGTCATGTCCGCCGGCGAGAAAACCCTCACCGCCATCTCGTTGCTCTTTTCCATTTACCTGGTGAAACCGAGTCCTTTCTGTATTCTGGACGAAGTGGATGCGCCCCTGGACGATGTGAACATTGGACGCTTCACCCACGCACTGAAAGAATTCTCCCGCAATACCCAGTTCATCCTGGTAACGCACAACAAGATGACCATGCAGGCGGCTCAGGCCATGTACGGCATCACCATGGAAGAACCAGGGGTTAGCAAGGTGGTGTCCGTGCGGTTAAATTAACGCTTAACCTTTTTCCGGACCTTCCGAAACTTAAATTATCTCGGAAACGTAAGCCAAGAACAGATCTTTTCAAATAAAATAGAAAGGAAATCAAACCATGCAGGCGATTCGAATTTTACTGGTAGTTCTCATGCTTTTCGGCGGAGTTCTGGCCCAATCTTTTTACATGGAGCAGGAAACCACTTCTTCCGGGGTGATGGGGATGGGAGGAGGCACTTCGCTGCAAAAATTCTGGTATGCGAAAGACAAAATTCGCATTGAGAATCCCAAAAACGACCAGGTCACCATTCTGCGCTTCGACCTGAAAAAGGTTTACTTAATTTCGCCCCAGAAAAAAACCTATGCCGAAATGACTCTGGATGAATTCCGCCAATTAGCCAAGATGGGCATGGCCATGCTCAAACAGGCCGGCGCTCAGGTAACGGTGCGAAAAACCGGAGAAACCCAAACCATTAACGGTTACAAGTGTTACGCCGTGGAAGTGGACAACGCTGGCATTAAACAGAAAATGTGGTTTAGTAAAGATTTGAAAATCGGCAAAGAACTTTACTTTGATTATTTAAAAAAAATGCCGGAAGTGGCCGAAGCGGCCAAGCTGATTTACCAGGACAAGGACATCGAAGGGATTCCGGTGCTGGTGGAAACCGAAGTTCACGTCATGGGCAACACCATAAAATCGACCACCAAATTGCTTAAAATCGAAAAAATGAATCCCCCGGCCAAGGTGTTTGAACTGCCTTCCGGATTGAAAAAAGTAGCCAATCCCCTGGAGCAAATGCAAAAAGGCATGCAGGGGATGCAGTAAACGTTCCGGCGGGGATCGCGGGGATCGACCTCTCGGCCCCCGAATTTCCATGAATCGTCACGTAAAAATGGTCGGTCTTTGTTTTTTGCCGTCGGACGGGTTCAGACGGGGTTTATTTTATCCCGTTCCGGTCTGATTGGGTAATGGTTGGGGGGACCTCTCGGTTACCCACCAAAAATTTGGTGGGCTAAACTCAGGGCGTCCCTAACGGGACGCGGTAAACGACCTTTTGATCCACGAATTTTCACGAATGAATTCAGAATAAATCCAAAACAAATCGCCCTGTCACCCATTCTCCCAATCTCCCCGTCGCCCCGGCGTCTCTAATTTTGCCCGCGAAACACGCGCCCGTCTGGCCACCGGACAGGAAATCTCACGAAAAAATGGCAACAAGGCCAAAATCAGGCGTCCCGATAGGGACACGATGAACTTAGCTCCGGATCTCGACCCGGAGAATGGAAGAATCCACCCTATTCATTAGAGTTCTGAAGGGACAACAGAAAGATGCGCCGGTGTGAAACCAGCGGTTACCTTCGTGTCCACAAATTTTCTCAAACGGTCACACCAGAACCTTTTCCCTTCCCCTTCGTAAAATTCCCGGAATCTTCCCGAGAAGCGGGCATGATTCTCTTTCTGCTTGCTTCCGGCAGGCGAATGGATTACAATTAGCTGTCGAAAAATAGCGTGAAAAACAAAGATGTTCATCGATTACGTT
>JAJRXE010000335.1 GCA_024276455.1 Calditrichota bacterium | reverse complement strand
TGTCCTTCTTTTTGGCCCGGGCAGTCAGGTATTCCAGATTGTTGGTCTCGCCCAATTCGTAGCGCATTTTGGCCGCCCGAACAAATTCCGCCAGCAGGCTATCCAGAAAACGATATTTAGCCTCCACATTGTTTAAATACACGATGGAATAGTAGGTTTGACTCACTTCCCGCTTGAGAGCGGTTTCGGTCAAAAGGTACTGCTGTTTCCGGGCAGCAACGTTGGCTTTTTTCTTTTTGCCCTGGGTGAAGTAGAGCGTGGGAAATTTGAACGATTGATTAACGCCCCACACATCCAGCGGGAGATTATTCTCGGCAAGGTTGTTTTCGTCGTAATTGTAGTAGAGCTCCGTTCGGGGAACATCCAGGGCCGTGGTGCTGCGGGCTTCCTGTACAGCCAGACGAGAAGCGTTTAATCCGGCATTGTGTTTTACCGCAATCGCAATGGCCTGCTCAACAGTCAGGTACTGCCCGGTCCGTGCTTCCTGAGTTTTTCCCAGCGCCGGAAGCAGAACAACCAGTAGCAGCGGAAGCAGGGTGAGCATTTTTCCGTTTCCCAGAGGAATTTTGATTCTGAAGTTGTCCAGAACCGAGTAGAGCACCGGCAGCACGATCATGGTCAGAAAGGTGGAGGTGATGAGACCGCCGATGACCACGGTAGCCAGCGGCCGTTGCACTTCCGCGCCGGCGTTGGTGGAAACGGCCATGGGCAGAAAGCCCAGTGCGGCGGCGCCGGCGGTGAGCAACACGGGACGTAAGCGATCTTTGGCGCCCCGGAGAATCCGTTCGTGAATGTCCGTCACCCCTTCCGCTTTCAATTCCTTGAAATGTTCGATGAGCACAATGCCGTTCAACACCGCGATACCAAACAGGGCAATAAATCCCACGCCGGCCGAAATGCTGAACGGCATACCGCGCAGCACCAGCAGGAGTACCCCGCCCACGGCGGCAAAGGGAATGGCACTGTAAATCATTAGCGCTTCTTTAAACGAACCGAAGGCAAAGTGCAGCATGAGGAAAATCAGGAACAGGGCCACCGGTACGGCAATCATGAGCCGCCGTTTGGCGTTTTCCAGATTTTCGAACTGCCCACCGTAGGTTACCGTGTAACCCACCGGCAGGTGGATTTTTTCGTCGATAATCTTACGCACATCTTCCACCACCGAAGCCAGGTCGCGATTTCGCACGTTTACCCCGATAACGATGCGCCGTCGGGTGTCGTCGCGGGAAATTTTGGCCGGGCTTTTGGTGATGCGAATATCGGCAAGCTCACTCAGGGGCAGGGTGCGGCCGTCCGGCAGCGTAAGGGCCGCTTTTTTCAAATTGTCGATGTTCCGGCGGTGGGCCTGATCGAAGCGCACGACCAGATCGAACTGTTTTTCGCCTTCGAACACGGTGCCGGCCGTGGCCCCGGCAAAGCCCATGGAGATGATGTCGTTCAAATCCTGCACGTTCAAGCCGTATTTGGCGATTTTTTGCCGGTTGTAGATGACGCTCATCTGGGGCAGACCGGCGGTTTTTTCCACGGAAATGTCCGCCGCACCCGGCACGTTTTGAATCGCTTCTTCGATCTCTTTGGCCTTGCGGTACAGAATATCCAGATCTTCGCCAAAAATCTTGATGGCCAGATCGGCGCGCACCCCGGTAATTAGTTCGTTAAAGCGCATTTCGATGGGCTGCGTAAATTCGTAATCGATACCGGGAATAACCGACAGCGCTTCTTTGAATTTATCAGCCAGTTCGTCCTTGCTTTTGGCCGTAACCCACTCGTCCTTGGGCTTTAAAGTAATAATTACGTCGCTCTCTTCCATGGACATGGGATCGGTGGGCACTTCGGCCGCGCCAATGCGGCTGACCACGTTTTTGACTTCCGGAAATTGTTTCAGGATTTTTTCCATGCGGGTCATGATTTCAATGGTTTTGCTCAGCGACGTACCGGTTTTAAGCACCGGCTGAATCACAAAGTCGCCTTCGTCCAGGGTGGGAACGAACTCGGCGCCCATGTTGGCAAAAAGGATGGCGGCTCCCACCAGCAGCGAAGCGGCAATGGCCATCACTTTCTTTTTGTGCTTCAGAGCCCAGCCGATGGATGGTTGGTACAGTTTGATGAGAAAATTCATCAGGCGGCTGGAAATGGTTTTTTTGTTTGGATCGGCCGGGCGCAAAAACAGGGAAGCAATTACCGGAACGTAAGTGAAGCCCAGAATCATGGTGCCGATCAGCGCAAAGGTGAACACCAATGCCATGGGCTTGAACATTTTGCCTTCCACGCCGGTCAGCGACAGGATGGGAATGAACACAATGATGATGATGATTTGTCCGAACACGGCGGAACGGGTCATTTTGACCGTGCTGTCCCGGGCGATTTCGTCCCGCAGTTTCTGGCCTTCTTCGCCTTTAAGCTTAAGCAAATCATTACGCCGCGAGGTGATGCGAAAGGCGATAAATTCTACGATAATCACCGCGCCGTCGATGATGATGCCAAAGTCGATGGCACCCAGGCTCATCAGGTTGGCATCCACGCCAAAAATGTACATCATGGACAGGGCAAAGAGCAAACTGAGCGGAATAACCGAAGCCACTACCAGTCCGGAGCGCAGGTTGCCCAGCAGTAGCACCACCACAAAAATAACGATTAAAAAGCCCAGTACCAAATTTTCGGTGATGGTAAAGGTGGTTCTGCCGATCAGTTCGCTGCGGTCCAGAAAACCGTTGATGACGATGCCTTCGGGCAGGGTTTTCTGAATTTGGGCCACGCGCTTTTTAACGCGGTCGATGGTGGCTTTGGAATCGGCGTCCTTGAGCATCATCACCTGTCCCAGCACCTTTTCGCCTTCGCCGTTGGCGGTAATGGCGCCGAAACGTGTGGCATGTCCAAAACCCACTTTAGCCACATCGCGGACGTAAACAGGTGTGCCGTCCACCGTTTTAATGACGATGTTGCGAATGTCGTCCAGGGTTTTGGTCAGCCCTTCGCCGCGGATGAAGTAGCTCTGGTTGGTCTTTTCGATGTAACCGCCGCCGGCCACGCTGTTGTTCTTTTCCAGCGCGGTGTAAATTTCCGACAGGGAAATACCCATGGCCCGCAGCCGTTCGGGATTGATGGCCACTTCGTACTGTTTCAGGTAGCCGCCCCAGGTGTTCACTTCTACCACACCTTTAATGCCGGAAAGCTGGCGGCGTACAATCCAGTCCTGAATGGTGCGCAAGTCGGTGATGGAGTACACGTCTTTGTGGGCCGAATCGGTGTCGATGATGTACTGGTAAATTTCGCCCAGCCCGGTGGTGATGGGGCCCATGAACGGGCTGCCGAAGCCTTTGGGAATGTTCTCCTGCGCGGATTTGATTTTTTCCGCGATGAGCTGACGCGGCAGATAGGTACCCATGTCGTCATCAAAAACGATGGTGACTACGGATAATCCGAATTTGGAAATAGAGCGTATTTCCTTAACACCGGGCAGGTTGGCCATTTCCAATTCCACCGGATAGGTAAGGTACTTTTCCACGTCTTCGGTGGACAGATTACGCGAAGTGGTAATTACCTGCACCTGATTGTTGGTCACATCCGGCACGGCCCCGATGGGAATTTGCGAGAGGGAGTACAGGCCAAAAAAGACCAGAGCCAGTGTAGCCAGAATGACGATCAGCTTATGATTGATGCTGTAATTAACGATTTTTTCAATCATTGTAATATCCTTCAGTAATAGTTCTTCAAAAATTTCTGCCCAAGATAAGGGTAAGAGACTTAAACCTGGCTTAAAGGAATCTTAAAATACTCTTAAAATTGAGTTGAAGCGAAGCTCAGCGTTAGTCCATTTGAGGGGAAATATATGATTCCCTTCCGGGAACTGTTAAAATGGATTTTGTCGGAAAGTGGGTATACGTAAACACCGGGCTGCCGCCGCGAAGGTCAAAATAATCTAATGTGGCAGTTCGAGGTAATTTTAGCTTGAAGGACAGCAAACGTCGTTTACCCTGGAGAAACCGTTTCAACGGTTTCTTATGTGGGAGAGCACTCGGGGAACGGCGGTTTCTGTCGGATGTTCACGTATCCAGCCAACGGGTTGGTAAACCGTTGAGTCGGTTTGGGTGGGGGAGGTAGTTGCTGTCCACCGGGCTCTAATCCGGTCTTAATGGAATGCTTCGAAGCAGTTTAAAGGAAAGATGAACACCGCGTTTCAACCCGGTAGCTGAGATCAAAATATGACCCGCGCTTTCAATCCCTTACCGGCGTGATTCTCCAATCGCACCTGTACGCCCAGCACCTCGCTGGCCTTTTTAACGATGGACAAGCCCAACCCGCTGCCGCCGATGTGTTTGTGATTCAGCGAATCGGAGCGAAAGAAAGGATTGAATACCGATTCCAGGTCTTCTTCTTTAATGCCTCCGCCGTAATCCAGCACTTCAATCACCACCCGGCCGTTTTCCCGACGGGTGTTAATTTCCACCTTGCCGCCCGGCGGGGAATACTTTACTGCATTAGAGATGATGTTTTCCATAATCATATCCACGTAGTAAGGATCGGTAACCACCTCCGCCTGAAGCTCATCGTTAATGACGATATGAATATTTTTTTCCTGAATCGTTTTGCGATGACGGTGGATGGCGTTGTCGATTAGCGAAAGGGCCGGCAGAGCCTCTTTGCGCAAGGAAATATTGGCCTTGTCGAAACGGGCCAACAGCAACAGTTGATCCACCCGTTCGGACATGTGGTCGATTTCCGCAATACAGTAGCGAATCTTCTCTTGGTACTCTTCTTCCTTGCGCGGCTTGCGTACCAGCACCTCCAGCGTACCTTTAATCACCGATAGCGGGGTGCGCAGCTCGTGCGAGGCGTCGTTGGTGAATTGTTTCTCTCGCTCAAAGGCGTTTTGCATGCGATCCAGCAATTCGTTAATGGCGTGCGAAAGCGTGTACAGTTCGTCGCGGGTATTGGGCAGTTTTACCCGTTCGCTTAAATTGTGTTTGGTAATGCGGTTGGTGGTTTCGATGATGTTCACAATGGGCCGAATGTTTTTGTCTGCCAGATAGCGGGCCACAAAAAAGAGGAGACCCAGCACCAGCGGAAACAGCACAAACAGCACGTTGCGCAAATTGTCCACCACCAGCTTGGTGCCTTCCAGAGACACGGCGGTGAGCAGGTAGCCGCGAATGTGTCCGTTTCGTTTAATGGGAATCTGAATCTGGCGAATAGCCTTGTCGCTGAGCTCGGCATTAAAACATTTGTCCGGCGCCATATCCGGGCGGAAGGTCAGCATTTGACCCTTGAGGTTGATCGATTTCTGCATTAGGCGACCGGCGCTGTCCACAATCTGCAAAAAGAAGGGCAGCACTTC
>JAJRXE010000022.1 GCA_024276455.1 Calditrichota bacterium | reverse complement strand
TCGAACTCCCGGTAGTAAAAGCGCACAAAATCGGCGCTGATCCGCACGTCCGCATCGTAAATCTGGCCGGTAAAGGGATTGGCCCGATGCGGCCCCACCGCGTACCCGCCGCCAGGCTGCACAATCCAGCGAATGGTGCTGTAGCGCACGTCCGCCGGATCCCACTCGGCGTCGTCGGGCATCTGGCGCACCTCGATGGCATCCTTAAACCCGATCTTCTCAAAAGCATCGTTCCAGAGCAATACCCCTTCGCGCACCGCCTCGCGGTATTCCACCGGAATGGTGTTCTCCAGCCAGAACACGATCGGTTTCTTCGGTCGGGAGATCTTGAACTTCGGCTCCGCCTTTTCCAGCTGCCAGCGGTCGATGTAACGTTTGTAAGGCGTCTCTTCCAGCAGGGAAGTGTAATCCTGGTACATGGTCAAAAAGTGCCCTACCCGATCGTCCGCCACCCGGGGGCGGTAATCTGTTTCCGGCAGCATCGAGAGACTAAAATGGTAGCGGTGAATCATGCTGCGGGGATTCGGCAGGGTAAAAATGGGATTCCGTTTCGACGATTTGAAATGCAGGGTCACCTCAATTTCCGTATTCATGGGAAACGATTTGAGCTGCGAAAAATAGCTGTTGTTTTTGTCGAAACTGTACCCCATTTTCAACCGTCCGGTGAGCTGCGCCACATGTTCCCAATCCACCAGAAAAAGCTCGGCAGCGTCCACCAGAATGCTCCCGGTTTCCGGGTGCGGCTGACTGGCAATTTTAGCGCTTCCCATCAGGGAATTCGGCAGGTCCGATTCCACGGCGCGAGAGATTGCCGCCTGTTTGTCCGCCCGGTAGAGTACATTTTTGTAAATAAACTGCAGCCGCTTTCCCACCCGGTGAAAGAAAAAAGGAAATTGTCCTAACATGGCACCGGCATCGAACAGGGTACCGTCGCCGGATTGCCGGGTCACGTTGCAAAGGTAAATCTCGTCCCACTGGTCCGGCTTAATCTCCAGGTAAACCTTGCCCTCCTTTTTGTTCCAGTAAAGGGTGAAGAACCCCTCAATTTTCTGGTAATCTTCTATTAGCTCCTCAAACTTGGGCTCCTTGGTTTTTTTCTTTTTCTTTCCATCAGATTTTTTCTCTTCCTCCGCTTTCTTTTCCTCTTTGTTACTTTTCTCCTCCTTTACCGTATCCGCTTTCGCCGTTTGAGACCAATCCGGAGCAGCCGAAACCCGGACAGTTAACAAAACGGTTAAAACGAACGAAAGCAGCAGACCCCAGGTGATGCGTCTCATCGAACCCTCCATTTGTTAAATTGCTGTTTATCATAAAAGGTAATTCATGCTTCAGGAAATTAACCAGCAAGATTTTAAGGGGAGGCGAAACAGGATGCCAACTTTCCAAGCCGAAAGGTCAAATGCAACCGGTTTCCCCTTTTTCCAGGTGGAATTGAACAGTTCAATATGCGAACACCTCTTGCAATTTACAAAAATATTTTTATTTTTGTGAAAAATTGTTGAGGAGAAGATTCGAATGCAACTACCCAAATACACCATGGATGTTTTCTTCCGCACGGTGGCGGAAAAATACGCCTCTCAACCGGCCATTGCCTTTGTGGATGAAGAACCGCTCACTTACCAGGAGCTGGAAAAACAGGTCGATGCCTTTCGCCAGTTTCTGGCGGAACACCAAATCCGCAAGGGAGATAAAATTATTCTTCTGGGAGAGAATTCTCCCCACTGGTGCGTGGCATTTCTGGCCATTACCACCTCGGGAGCCGTGGTGGTCCCCATTTTGTCGGAATTTCCGGAATCGGATGTGAATCACATTCTCAGTCACAGCGAAGCGGTGGCGGCGGTGGTGGAAGAGAAATTTTTACAATCCCTGGATTTGCCAGCCCTGGAGCGAATCCGGCTGTTAATTTCGCTGGACGATTTCTCCCTGTTAAAACTCACTGCTTACCCGGTGCCGGAGAAAAAACCGGAAAAAATCTGGCAGAAATTGTACAAGATTCCCCAACGGATTCAAGAGGCGTTGAAAGGAGGGAGCAAACCCTCTTCCAAAAAAAGTGTCCCGGCCATCGAAGAGGACGATCTGGCGGAGATCCTTTACACCTCCGGAACTACCGGGCATTCCAAAGGGGTTATGTTGACCCACAAGAACATCGTCACAAACGCCATTAACGGGCCCAAAGCCATTGGCGGGGTTCCTGAGGGAAGCCTCGTTTTGAATCTGCTTCCTCTGGCGCACGCCTACGGGAGCACCACCACCTTTCTGGGCACCTTCTCCTGCGGAGGAACGCTTTACTGTTTGAAACGCAAACCCTCCCCCAAGATTTTAATGCAGGCCATGCAAAAAATTCGCCCTCACATCGTTAGTGGGGTTCCGTTGATTTTTGAAAAAATTTACCACAAGCAGGTGCTTCCGGAAATCAGCTCCCGCCGAATGCTGCGCTGGTTGGTGCGTCTGCGCTCCGGACGTAAGATGCTGTACCGCAAGATCGGAAAAAAAATCCAAGCCGCTTTTGGCGGCCGGATGCAAAGCATGTTAATCGGGGGCGCCAGCCTGAACGAGGAGGTAGAAATTTTCCTGCGGGAAGCCGGGATTCCTTACTCCATGGGCTACGGATTAAGCGAATGCTCGCCGCTGGTGGCCGGAGCGTTCTACAAAGACACCAAACCCGGCTCGGTAGGACCACCCATTCAAGACGTGCAGGTGAAAATCGACGATCCCGATCCCAAAACCGGAGTGGGCGAGATTCTGGTGAAGGGCCCCAACGTCATGAAAGGCTACTACAAAAACTCGGCGGAAACCCGGCGCGTGTTTACTGAGGACGGTTGGCTGCGCACCGGCGACCTGGGCTATCTGGACAAAGACGGCCATCTTTACATCAAGGGGCGCATTAAAAACGTGTACGTGGGACCTTCCGGCGAGAACATTTACCCCGAAATTATCGAAGACAAACTGCGGGAATCGCTCTTTGTGGAAGAAGCACTGGTTTACGTGGAAGAGGGCAAACTGGTGGCCCGGGTGTACCCGGATTACGAATACATTCAAACAGTGCTGGATTCTCCCCGCCACACCATTCAGCCGGAAGAAATCGAAAAGATTTTGGAGAACGTACGCAAGGAAACCAACAGCAAACTACCGGCCTTTTCCCAGCTCAGCAAAATCATGGAACAGCCGGAACCGTTCGAGAAAACGCCCCCCAACAAAATCAAACGGGCACTTTACGTGCCGGATTACCTGAAAACATAATCCAATTCGAAGCGAACGGATTCGATGCCGCCGCAGAAAAAGGAAGGGGCCGAGCCCTGTACGGAAGAAACAGGTTAATCCGGTGCAGCGCGCCGGGTTCAGTTCGCCTCGGTGAAAGGAAGAAAAGTGAAACGATTCCCTGTCGAATAACGGA
>JAJRXE010000334.1 GCA_024276455.1 Calditrichota bacterium | reverse complement strand
TCTGCCAGTGCTCGTCATCGCGCTCGGGGTAGTCGCGGTTATAGTGCAACCCCCGGCTCTCTTTGCGGATGCGAGCCGATTCCACAATCAGGCGGGCCACCTGAGCCAGGTTGCGGAGTTCCAGCAGGTCGGTGGTGACCACGGTTTTTTTGTAGAAATCTTCAATTTCCTCGCACAGCAGTTGAATCCGGCGGGCGGCCCGTTCCAGACGCAGGTTGCTGCGCACAATACCCACGTAGTCCCACATGATGGTGCGAATCTGTTTGCGGTCGTGAGAGACGTACACCCATTCTTCCTGGTCCATGGTGCCGCTGTCGTCCCAGGCCGGAACGTCCACATGCACCGGCACTTCCACCGCCAGCCGGGTGGTCACATCCTGCGCAATGCGTTTGGCAAATACCACCGCTTCCAGCAGGGAGTTGCTGGCCAGACGGTTGGCGCCGTGCACTCCGGTGTGGGCTACCTCGCCCACCGCGTAAAGGCGGTTAATGCTGGTGCGTCCCCAGAGGTCGGTTCGGATACCGCCGCACATGTAGTGAGCGGCCGGCACCACCGGAATCCACTCCCGCGCCATGTCAATTTTCAGTTCCTGGCAGCGCTGGTAAATATTGGGGAAACGTTCCTGCAGTTTATCCGCCCCGATGTGGGTCACGTCCAGGTAAACGCACTCGTCGCCCAGCTTTTTCATTTCGTTGTCGATGGCGCGAGCCACAATGTCCCGCGGTGCCAGGTCTTTCATGGGATGGTAGCGGCTCATGAATGCTTCACCCTTGCTGTTGCGCAAGATGCCCCCGAATCCTCTCACCGCTTCGGAGATCAGAAAGGAATCCGCCTGGGGATGAAACAGGGTGGTGGGATGAAACTGCATGAATTCCAGGTTGGCCACCTCCGCTCCGGCCCGGTAGGCCATGGCAATGCCGTCTCCGGTGGCAACGGCGGGATTGGTGGTGTGGAGGTAAACCTGTCCCACCCCGCCGGTGGCCAGCACCGTGTAACGCGCCAGAATCTTTTCCACCTTTTTGCGTTTGGTGTTCAGGGCGTAAATCCCGTAGCAGTTGATTTCCCGCCGCCGGGCGTGGGTCAGCAAATGGTGCTCGGTAATGAGCTCCACCGCCATGTGGTTTTCGAAGAGACGAATGTTCGGGTGTTCTTTTGCCCGTTCGACCAAAGCGCGCTGAATTTCTCTTCCAGTGACGTCCGCCGCATGCACCACCCGATGGTGGGAGTGTCCGCCCTCGCGACCCAGTGAGAAGCTGCCGTCCGGTTTGCGGGTGAACCGGGTGCCCCAGTTTACCAGGTCCTCGATGGCCTCCGGCCCGCCTTTGACCAGAATCTCCACCGCCTCGGGATTGCACAGTCCGGCACCGGCGCGCAGGGTGTCTTCCATATGGCTCTCGAAACTGTCTTCCGGAGACATTACCGCCGCAATGCCGCCCTGGGCTAAAAAGGTATTGCTCTGTTCTTCCGATTGTTTGGTCAGCACCATGACGCTGCCCTTCTCGGCCACCTTCAGAGCAAAGGTTAGCCCGGCAATCCCGCTGCCAATCACTAAAAAGTCGGTTTCGTATTGCATGATTCAGTCTGCTTTTTTCCCGCAAAATACGCGAATTTAAGATTTTTACTTGCCCACGAATTCACACGAATTGACACAACTAATAATTGAATTAAATCTTTTGCGTTTGATTGCCTGAGAGAATTTTGACGGTCTTGAAATCAGTTTTTAACTCCGATTATTTTTCAACGATATTGGCAAATTTTTTCTTAAAAATCCAATTTTATTAAATGCCTTCGAACTACTTCCCTTTCAAACATAGTGAATATCAGAATCAAAGAAAAGATAAAAGTGACGGGTAGGTTTTGGGCTCCTTCCCGAAAGGGTTTTTGGCGGACCTGAGATTTTGTGTTGTCAACGGGCATTTGTGCAGCTTTCCGTTTTATGTTCAGAGTAATTTTTTCAATTGTTGGTAAAATTTGCTAAGAGGAAAGCCGACGACATTGAAATAACAGCCCTCTATTTTCTTGATGAAAAGGGAAGCGAACCCCTGGATGCCATAAGCACCCGCCTTGTCGAACGGTTCGTCGGATTGCAGGTACATTTCGATTTCCTCCGGAGTAAGGGGGTAAAAGGTAACCCGGGTGATTTCGTGGTCGATGATTTCGCCGTTTTTACCCAGAATGCAAAAACCGGTGATGACCTGGTGAGTGGCGTTGCTGAGTTCCTGCAGCATGGTGCGGGCATCTTCCCGGCTGCCTGGTTTCTCAAAAATCTTTCCCTCTTTGGTTACAATGGTGTCCGCCGCAATAATGAAATCGGAGGAAACGTGTTGGGCGACCCAGTGGGCTTTTTCGGAAGCATTGTGGCGCACGTAATCTACCGGCTCCATGCCAGGCTGGTATTTCTCCTCCACCTGGGGAGGGTACACCTCAAAATCCAGTCCCACCGAACGAAGTAGTTCAATTCGCCGGGGCGACTGACTCGCCAGTACAATGCGTTTGTTCTCCAGATGACACAGGTAGGTAATGAATTTCATGTTGAGGTTCCTTTATCCCACATAAATAGCCAGCAGGCCAATTAACATGTCTGCTTTTAGCAAATTGCTTACGAAGCCCAGATTCCGGGCGCTCTGATTTTTTCGGATGCTGTAAATGGAATAGAGCAAGACCGGATGGACGCCTAATAATACGATCCAGAAATAGCGAATGCTGTAATAATGAAGCAAAAATGGCAAAGTGGTGACCAGGATGGTGGTCAGAAAAATGGCATTGGTAAGCCGGATGGCCGGTTGTTTTCCGAAAACCAGCGGGAAAGTGCGAGCATTTTCCCTGGCATCGCCGCTCATGTCCTGGATGTCTTTAATAATTTCTCTGCCGAAATGGAAAAGAAAGGCAAAAATGGCGGGGAGAATGGTCTTTCCCACCCGGGACACCGCCACGCCCCCGAAAATAAAAGCCAGCGCGGAAGAAAAACTAACGACCAGGTTGCCCCACAAAGGTAATCGTTTTAACCGGAAAGAATAAAAGAAAAGCAGCAGGGAGGTGAACAGGGTAATGGCGAAAGCGATGGGGTTAATGAAAGAAGAAAGAAACAGGGCAACGGCAAAGGTTGTCCCGGAGAACAATAGGGCCTGGCGGGGGGAGATTCTCCCGGCCGGGAGCACCCGGTGAGGTTTGTTGATCCGGTCGATTTCGATGTCGAAGTAATCGTTGATGGCGTTCGCGGCGGCGGTCACCAGTCCGCCTACCAGACAGGCCAGAATCACGTTGCTCCGCGGCTGTAAGCTTCCGGTAATGAACGCCGCAATAAAGATGGAAAGCATCCCGATGAAGACATTCACCGGGCGACTGATTTGCAACAATGCCAACAGCTTGGACCAAAGCATTCTTCAATTTCCGCGATTAAGGCATTTTCTCTTCCAGCGGCTCCAGCGTCTGGTCAATCAGCTGGTACCGTGAACCGCAGTTCGAACAGCGGGCTTCTAAAGGCGCCTCGCTCCGGGCCGGTAAATCTAGGCGAATACCACAGTGGCACATCCAGCCGATTACCTTGGCCGGAATGCCCACCACCAGCGCGTAGGGCGGTACGTCGTGAGTGACCACCGCCCCGGCACCGACGAAACAGTACTGCCCCAGAGTAATGCCGCAAACAATCGTGGCATTTGCGCCAATGGAAGCGCCTTTTTTAACAAAAGTGTCTCTGTACTCGTCTTTGCGGGGAATGTGGCTGCGGGGATTCACCACGTTGGTAAATACCATGGAAGGTCCGCAGAACACGTCGTCCTCGATAAACACGTTGTCGTAAATCGAGACGTTGTTCTGTACTTTTACGTTGTTGCCAATCACAACCCGCGAGCCGATAAAAACGTTCTGACCAAACGAACACCGTTCTCCGATCTTTGCACCGGACATAACATGGCAAAAATGCCAGATTTTGGTGCCCGCGCCGATTTCTACCGGCTCGTCCACAATGCTGCTGGGATGAACAAAATAATGCTTTTCCGCCATATTCACTCCTTCATGAAGTTAGACGTAAATATAATAAGACCAATATATTATTCAAAAGAAAAATTCCGGATGACACCATGAAGTGATTCCGCCAACAGCAAACTATTTTACACGTTTGAATTCAATTTACTGAACATTTGACCCATCGCACAGCTGAATTGGGAAAGATTAACTAAAATTCGCTTCGTGATATCATTACCGGATGAATGATCGCAGTCTTTTTTTTAGGGAAATTTTTGCGGAGAGGCAAGGGAAAGAGGTGTTTATTTTTGATTCGTTTGTTTGAAAATAAAAAAAATCTTGCTTATTTTTTCGTAAAGCTGTAAACTAATTTTATAGAGAAAACAATGGTCTTTTACAGTAAACCTTCACTTCCGTACGAAAAAATTCTTATATTAGATAGGGTAAAGGATTGATAAGGGAATAAATCAGGTTAAAATCTATGGAAAGATCGCCTTACATTTTGGGAATGAAAAGGGATTATAATTATAGAAAAATCTTTTTTCGCCGTCCGTTCTGGACGGATGACAATCGCCGTTTTTGGTCAATTTTAATTTTGAGCACGCTTGTTATTGTCCTTTTATGTTGTAATTCCATCAATTGGGCTTCTCATATTTCCACCACCAAAATTATTAAAAAGGTTGAACGAAATTACATTGCCTTTTTAAGCAAGGCCGGTTGGGAGCGCCCTGCCAGGCTGGAATTTGCTGAGAACAATTCTGCCGGAAAAGGTAAGGTGGAAGTGGAAGCTCAAATTCTGCCGGATAAAGTGTTGAAGAAAGAGCTGTTATTGAAGGACAAACCGTCCGCGGCACGCTATCGTTCTTCTGTGCGGGCCCGACGCGCCAAAAAGGGAGGGGGATTCGATGCCCGTCCGGATCTGGCCGCCGATGAACGATTACTGATGGCGCCCATCACGGCAGCGGTAAGTGCTGTTCCGGGATTTGCCGGATTACCGGTGGGTGAAATGCGGGCCGAGCGCAGCCTGGAACTGAGCAATGGAAAAGATGTAGCCAGCCTCTCGGAAAATCCCATTCAAATCCCCAAACCGGAGCTCTTTCAGCAGCCTCATCCCAATGGTCATCGGGACCTCTGGGAAACGACCGCCGTCCTGGATGCGAACGAAACCGATATTCGCTACTGTTTCGAACGCTATTCCCGCTTCGATCCTACCTTTAAAGGAGACCTGGTGGTTAGTTTTACCATTCATCCGGACGGCCATGTGATTCCATCCAGCATTAAAATCATCCAGAGCAATATTACCGATCCGCGGATTATTCGCTGCATAAAGAAAAGTATTCAACGCTGGCGCAACTTCCCCAAAATTGCCCTGGAAAACGGCAATTTCACCATTACCCGCAAATACATCTTTTAAACCGGCTGGTTTTATTGTTTCACGAAAAAGGCGAACTGGTTTTCCAGAAAGGGAGTCGATCTTTCCGGCGTTTGCCGTTCGTTTGCTGACACGGGTCCCTCTTTGGCTCAAAGGCAAATAGAAAAATACCTCTGAGCCGGACGTGCTGGTAAGTCAGCGGATTGAGAGCCGTAAAATCGCTGATAGAGTAAAATTAAAAGAATTTCGATTCCACGTATTCGCCGAACACTTCTTTCAGGGTGTTGACCATTTCTCCCAGGGTGCAGTAAGCTTTGGCGCATTCAATGAGGGGCGGCATCAGGTTGCGATCGGTTTCGGCGGCGGATTTCAGTTCCTGCAGTTTCTGCTGAACCAGGCGGTTGTCGCGTCGGGCGCGTAGCTTTTTGAGCTTCTCTTTCTGGACCTTTTCCACTTCTTCGGGAATCAGCAGAATGGGAATGTCGATTTTTTCGTTCGGATCGACAAATTCGTTTACGCCCACAATAATGCGCTCTTTCTTTTCGAATTCCTGTTGGTAAACGTAAGCCGCCCGGGCTATTTCCTGCTGGAAAAAGTTTTTCTCAATGGCCGGAATCACTCCGCCTAATTCGTCGATTTTGCGGAAATATTCCTCCGCCTGCTCTTCCATCTTGTTGGTGAGCGATTCCACATAAAAACTTCCGCCCAGGGGATCAATAGTGTAGGGCACCCCTGTTTCGTAAGCCAGGATTTGCTGGGTACGCAGGGCGATGGTCACGGCCTTCTCGGACGGCAGGGCCAGGGTTTCGTCCATGGAGTTGGTGTGCAGGGATTGGGTACCGCCCAGTACCGCCGCCAGCGCCTGGTAAGCGACCCGGACAATGTTATTCTCCGGCTGCTGAGCCGTAAGGGTGCAACCGGCGGTCTGGGTGTGGAAGCGCAATAACCAGGAACGGGGATTCTTGGCGCCGTATTTGTAGCGCATGCGTTTGGCCCAGATGCGCCGGGCCGCCCGGAATTTGGCGATTTCTTCAAAGAAGTCGTTGTGGGAATTGAAAAAGAAGGAAAGGCGGGGAGCGAATTTGTCAATGTCCAGTCCCCGTTCCAGCGCCGCCTCCACGTAAGCGAAACCGTCTGCCAGGGTAAAAGCCAGCTCCTGCGCCGCCGTTGACCCGGCTTCCCGAATGTGGTACCCGCTGATGCTGATGGTATTCCATTGCGGCACTTTCTCGGTGCAGTACTCAATCATGTCCACAATAATGCGCATGGAGGGTCGGGGCGGGTAAATCCACTCCTTTTGAGCAATGTATTCTTTTAGAATATCGTTTTGAACCGTTCCACGCAGTTTGTCGAAGGGGACGCCCTGTTTCTCGGCCACGGCCAGGTAAAACGCCAACGGCATGGCCGCCGGACCTTTGATGGTCATGGAGGTGCTCACCTCGCCCAGAGGAATCCCCTCGAAAACGGTTTCCATGTCTTCCAGAGAGGAAACCGCTACCCCGCATTTGCCCACCTCGCCCTCGCTGAAAGGATCGTCCGCATCACGTCCCATCAGGGTGGGCAGGTCGAAAGCGACCGACAGTCCGGTCTGTCCCTGACTGAGCAAGTACTTGAAGCGTTGATTGGTATCTTCCGGGGTGCCAAAACCGGCGAACTGACGCATGGTCCACAGCCGGCCCCGGTACATATTGTAGTGAATGCCCCGGGTGTAAGGAAATTCTCCCGGAAAGTTCAGATCGCGCAGGTAATCGAATCCTTCCAGATCGTCCGGGGTAGCAAGCAATTCCACCGGCTCCGAAGAGGCCGTCACAAATTTAAAATCGCGATCACGACTGTATTTTTCCTTTTTCGCCAGCCATTCCTGCTTGGCTTTTTTGAGTTTTTCCATTTCGCTAAACATCGAAACGTCTCCCCTTGCTGGTTTGTTCGCAAAATCACGATAAATAATTAATTTGTTTTATTTTAAACAAATTTAAAAAAAATTGCAAAATGTTTTTACAACAGTCTGGAGTGAGTTCAAATAATGGGAATTGAAACCGTTGAGTTTCGAGTCCTGGAAATAGGGCTTTTGAAGTGATCGGATTCTTTCCGTCGATACGGGATGTTTTATTGGTCCGTTTCAAAATCCAGGATTTCCTGGTAGAGGCGTTCACCAATTTCGGCGGCTTTCAGTTTCCCCACGATGCGTCCTTTGCGGAAGAGCAGGGCTTCGTTTTTGCCGCAGGCTACGCCCAGATCGGCTTCCCGGGCTTCGCCGGGACCATTCACCGCGCACCCCATGATGGCCACGGTCAGGTCCTTTTCCAGATGGCGGGTCCGTTCTTCCACCTCCCGGGCAATGGAAATCAAATCCGGGGTTTCCAGCCGTCCGCAGGTAGGGCAGCTGATGATGGTTACGCCCCCTTTGCGCAGTCCCAGAGCCTTGAGGATTTCTTTTCCCACCCGCAGTTCCTCCAGCGGTTCGGCGGAGAGCGAAACGCGAATGGTGTCGCCAATCCCTTCGGCCAACAGTGTGCCGATGCCGATGGCCGATTTAATGGTGCCGCTCCAGGCAGGACCAGCTTCGGTAACGCCCACGTGAAACGGATAATCCACCTGCTGGGCAAGTAAGCGGTACGCCTGGATGGTCATGGGAACACTGGTGGCTTTCAGGGAAATCACGAGTTCGTGGAAGTCGAACTCCTGGCAGATGCGGATGTGGTGCAGGGCGCTTTCCACCATCCCCTCGGCGGTGGGGTGACCGTATTTTTTGAGAATAGGCGGTTCAATGGAACCGGAGTTAATCCCGATGCGAATGGGAATTTGCCGTTCCCGGCAGGCTTTCAGAACCGCTTCGATGCGCCGGCGATCGCCAATGTTGCCGGGATTGATCCGGATTTTGTCCACTCCGGCTTCCACCGCCAGCAGCGCCAGCCGGTAGTTGAAATGAATGTCTGCCACCAGGGGAATCTGGATCTGGCGTTTGATTTCCTTCAGGGCGCGGGCGGCTTGCTCGTCCGGTACGGCGCACCGCACCAGGTCGCACCCGCCGGCCGCCAGTTCCCGAATCTGCTCCACCGTGGCGTCGATGTCGCTGGTGTTTGTTTTGGTCATACTTTGAATGCTGATGGGAGCGTCGCCGCCGATGTACAGGCTACCGACCCGAATCTTGCGGGTGCGCCGGCGGGGAAATGGGGATGGGTGCCTGCTCACAAGATACTTCCTCCGGTAAAATCCGGGCGTAATTTAACCATCCGAAGTGGTTTTGGCAAAGTATTCCTCGCTTTAGCCGGCGAAATATTAAAAAAGGCGTCCCGATAGGTCAGGACGCCTGATTTTTCTGCTTACTTTTCCAGCTTTACAATCCAATTCCAACCGAAAGCATGTAAACTTTGTTTTTTACATCAAGGCCTTCGCTGTCTTCACCCTTGTAAATATTCTTTGTGCTTTTGATGTATCGAAAGTCCACCAGAATGGTGCCAAACACCAGGTTAAGATCCACCCCGGCGCCAATTACAAAACCGGTGTCGTTGTTATTAAACTGATCTTTTATGTCCTCTTCTTCGCTTTGACCCATGTATTCGGTTTTTGTTTTGGCATTAACCAGAAAACTGAAAGACGGTCCGCCGAAAATGTGAGGATGGATCATTGGCAACGAAAAAATCCCCAGTTTGAAGAGCACCGGGACCTCAATGTAATCCAGGCTCGTTGTGAAGGTGAGATTGCCTTCAGAATCGCTGTATTCTTTTTGGGCGCCTTTCTGAATGTAGTACACTTCCGGTTGAAACATTAAAATGTTTAACAGACTGAATTTAAAGAAAAGGCCGCCGGCAAAACCGGTTTTCTTGTCAAACTCCATAACATCGTTGCCTTTCATGTCCAGATTGGCCCACACCATGCCGCCTTTCACTCCCCAGCTGGGACCAAGCTGAGCAAGGGCGTTCTGATTAAAAGACGCAATGAAGATTACGATCAACAATAATAAAAGCAGCTTTTTCATAAATAACTCCTCTCTTTTTTAATAAATTTGCTCTGGTTAAGCCTCAGTAAAAATGAGTCCCTGTGGTCATGCCGGGCTCATTTATTAAGTATCGTGCCTTTTTTCCCGAACTTAACATTGATTTTCCGGAGCGATTGGGTTTCTTGGTTACCCGCTGCCATTCGTTCAGGTTCGGCTGTCGGAGCGAAAATTAAAAACCGATTCCCAGGGTAAACAGGTACACGTCGTTGTTAATGGCCTTTGGGTGCGCTTCTTGCCGGTCGTTAATATCGGTCAATCCCATATTGTAACTGAAATCGAGCATGAAGTCACCCCCCAGAATGGTAAAACGGATTCCACCTCCCAGTACCAGTCCGACGTCGCTGCCCTTGTAATAGGCCTGCACATCGGTTTCTTCCACTCGCCCGGCAAATTCGTATTCCGAGGTTGCTTGAACCAGAATACCAAATGCTGGTCCGATGAAAATGTGGGGACGAATCAGGGGAATCGGGTAGAGGTCCAGCCTGACCAGAACCGGGATTTCCACATAGTCCAATTTGGTCTTGTACGTTACCGTTTCGCCTAAATCGGTGAATTCCAGTTTGGCACCTTTTTGCACGTAGTAAATTTCCGTTTGAAGCGAAAGCCAGCCAACGAGTTTGCGATTGTAATAGAGCCCGCCCACAAAGCCGTAGCGATTTTCTAGGTTGTCGAGATCCTCGCCCTTGAGAATGGCGATGGTCATGCCGCCGCGAAATCCCCATTGGGAGGTAGGAGCCGGCTGAGATTGACTGAGGGCGGTTTGACAAAACGAAACGATCAGCAGTAAGATCAATGATACTCGCAGGATTTTTTTCATATGTACTCCTTTTTTTTTCAGGGTTCTGTTTTTTGATTAATCCGTGTTATATTTCTGGCGGACGAATGACAAATACCTCCGGCGGGTCCTACGGTTGCCTCAATTCTGAGGTTGGAATGTCCGATTCCCTTTATCCCTAATGAATGATAGCCTCCTCAACCTTCATTTTAAACAAAAATAAAAAATTGTTGGCCAAAGAAAAACGAATTTTTACAAGAATGATTCCCTCCTGCCGGATTTCTGATGTTATTTCCGGCTAAAAGACGAATTATTCCGTATATTCGAAATGTTTCGCCGCCAAGCGTCCCACATTGCGCAATTTCGGGGTGAGTTCCGGGAAGTCGGACTGAGTCCGTCCGGCAGACGGCGGTACCGGCCAGTGGGGAATCGCCGGGGGCTGGAAAAAACAACCGGCAGGACGGGAAAATTTAAATACTGCGAATCGCCCAAAAAAAGAATGGCAATTCCTTTAGCTGTTTAAATTTTCGCTTGCATAATCTATTGGTAAATATTAAATTTTTCGGCCTTTTAAATTGGGGCGGTAGCTCAGTTGGTTAGAGCGCTACGTTGACATCGTAGAGGT